>CAYRNG010000162.1:0-20290 GCA_964425395.1 uncultured Candidatus Kuenenia sp.
ATGAGCATCTACCTCTCGATGGGCGTCAGCGGCCCGGAATATCTCCCCGCCCCGGAGGTCCGTCACGCCGTGACGGACTATCCGCCGGCCAGTTGACGCCGCCCCCGTAGCGGCGGGGTGACCCTGCGGGCAGGCAAAGCCTGTGTATCCCGCCGGCCAGTTGACGACGCGTTTCTGGTGCCGCCGTGTCCGGTTGGCGGCACCGCGCTGCCCGCAGGGTTAAAAACCCGCGGCTACTTTGCATCGACGACGCTGCGGTGCCTCGAGGCCAAACCGGCCGCCCCGTAGCGGCGGGATGACCCTGCGGGCAGGCAAAGCCTGTCCATCCCGCCGGCCAGTTGACGCCGCCTGTTCAGTCAGCCCGCTGCTGGCCCTTCCCCCGGCGGCAGCGGTCGCTGCAATACAGCACCGATTCCCAGCAGCGGGCCCACTTTCGCCGCCACTCGAAGGGCCGGCCGCAGGCGGCGCAGGCCTTCGTGGGCTTGGGGCCGCGGCCCCGGCCGCGGGGGGGCGTTTTCGCGGCGGGTTGTCGGCGACGCGGCATGACGGTTTATCATGCCCGGACCGCGGCTGCTCGTCGAACCGCCGCGCGGCCGCCACCGCCCACCGGAGAGATTCGCCAGCATGACCGCCAAGCCTCTCGAAAACGTCGTCATCATCGGCAGCGGCCCGGCCGGCTGGTCGGCCGCCACCTACGCCGCCCGGGCCCAGCTCGAGCCGCTCGTCTTCGAAGGGGCGATCACGGAGAAGAACCGGATGGCCGGCACGCTGCCGCTCGGCCAGCTGGCGCTGACGAGCGAAGTCGAGAACTACGCCGGCTTCCCGGCCGGCAACCTGGGCGGCTTCCTCGAGTCGGCCCTCCCGTCGGAGCGGCGGATGATGATGCCGCCTCACGAGGGACACGGCGTCACCGGCCCGGAGCTGATGGAGCTGATGCGGCAGCAGGCGGCCAACTTCGGCACCCGGATCATCACCGACGACATCGTGAAGGTGGACTTCTCCCAGCGGCCCTTCACACTGTTTCCGGCCGAGGGGGGCGAGGTCAGGGCGAAGTGCGTGATCGTGGCGACGGGGGCGAGTGCCAACTGGCTCGGTCTGCCCAGCGAGGAGCACTTCAAGAACCGGGGGGTCAGCGCCTGCGCCGTCTGCGACGGGGCCCTGCCGCGGTTTCGCAACCAGCCGCTGGTGGTCGTCGGCGGCGGCGACTCGGCCGTCGAGGAGGCGACCTACCTCACGAAGTTCGCCAGCACCGTCCACCTCGTCCACCGCCGCGACGAGCTGCGGGCCTCGAAGATCATGGCCCAGCGGGCCTTCGATAATCCCAAGATCGAGATCCACTTCGACCGCGGCCTGGCCGAGGTGCTCGGCGATGACAAGGCCGGCGTGACGGGCGTGCGGCTGGCGAGCACCAAGGGGGGGCCCGACGAGACGCTGCCCGCGGCCGGCGTCTTCCTGGCGATCGGCCACACCCCGAACACGGGTTTTCTGGACGGCCAGCTCGAGCTGACCGAGAAGAAGTACATCGTCTGGACGCAGCACTTCCGCACCGCCACCAGCGTGGAAGGGGTGTTCGCGGCCGGCGACGTGGCCGACGACTACTACCGGCAGGCGATCTCGGCGGCGGGCACCGGCTGCATGTCGGCCCTCGATGCGGAGCGCTGGCTGGCCTCCCAGGGCGAACACTGATCGGCGGGGCGGCCCCGCCGGACCGGGCGTGTAGAATTCGTGGCCATGGCCCGCCGCAGACCCACGATCGCAATCCTTACCGGCGGCGGCGACTGCCCCGGCCTGAATGCCGTGATCCGGGCGGCCACCAAGTCGGCCGAGCGGCTCGGCTACGGCTGCCTCGGGTTTCTCAAGGGCTTCGAGGGGCTCGTCGATCCGGTCAGCTACATGCCGCTCGATTCGCGGGCGACCGCCGACATCCTCCTCAAGGGAGGCACGATCCTGGGCTCGAGCAACCAGGGCCGGTTCACGGCGCTGGTCGGGGAAGGGGAGCGGGTGCAGATCGACCCGGCCCTCCTCGAGCGGGCCGCCACCACGCTCCGCCAGTTGGGCGTCGTGGGCCTCGTCTGCGTCGGCGGCGACGGCTCGCTGGCGATCGCCCAGCAGCTCTTCGAGCACGGCCTGCCGGTGGTGGGCGTGCCCAAGACGATCGACAACGACCTCGGAGCCACCGCCTTCACCTTCGGCTTCGATTCGGCCGTGGCCGCCGCGACCGACGCCCTCGACCGGCTCCACACCACGGCCGCCAGCCATGAGCGGGTGATGGTGCTCGAGGTGATGGGCCGGCACGCCGGCTGGATCGCCCTCCACGCGGGGATCGCCGGCGGGGGCGACGTGATCCTCCTGCCGGAGATTCCCTGGACCTTCGAGAACGTCTGCCGGAAGATCCTCGAGCGGGAGGCGGAGGGCAAGCGGTTCACGCTGGTGGTGGCGGCCGAGGGAGCGGCGCTGCCCGGCGGCGGCCTGGTGCATGCCGACCAGCCGGCCGGCGGCCCCCGGCAGGTGCGGCTGGGCGGAGTGGGCGAGGTGGTGGCCCGGGAGGTCTCGGCCCGGCTCGGCCGCGACGTCCGCACGGTGGTGCTCGGCCATCTCCAGCGGGGAGGCACGCCCACCGCCTTCGACCGGATGCTGGCCACCGAGTTCGGGGCCCATGCCGTGCGGCTGGTGCACCAGGGCCGGTTCGGCGAGACCGTCTGCTACCGTCCGCCCGACATCGACTCGGTGCCGATCGCGACGGCGATCCGCGACCTCTCCACGGTCGATCCGCAGGGCTCGGCGGTCCAGGCGGCGCGGGCCCTGGGCATCGGGTTTGGCGACGAGGCCGACGGCAACCACCCGTTCGCCGGCCGGTGACATCGCTCGCGCTCTCACGGGCCCTGGTTGCCCGCGGCGGGGTCTGCGGCTCCGGGCATTGCCTGCCGGGGGCCGGCATGGTCTGATCACCGGCTGGCGCAGCCCGAAAACCCTGCGGTTCTGGTGGGAGGATCCCGTTGCTCAATCACGACTTGGCCCGTTTGTTTCCCCGCGGTCTCTTGGGTCTGGCGCTGGCCGTGCTCGGGAGTCAGCCCGCGGAGGCCGTCGCGGCCGAGCCGGTGGCCTGGAAGCTCACGATCGAGGCCGGGGAGGTGAGCCGCTCCAACCTGCCGATCCGGGTTGCCCTGGACGTGCCCGAGTCGCTCGCCAACGGGGTGGTGCGGGTGACGCTCGCCGACGGCTCCCAGGTGGACGGCCAACTCCTCGAGCCGGGTCTTCTCAGTCTGGCCATGCCCCCGGCCGGTCCGCGAGGGGCGTCACCAACTGGCCGGCGGGATGATAATCCCGCCGCTACGGGCCCGGCGGATTCGGCCCCGGCTCCCGCCGGCCGCGTCGCCCGGGAGCTCGTCGTCGTGCTGCCAAAACTGCCGGCCGAGGCGACCGCGGAAGTGACCGTGGACGTGAGCCCGGCCGACGAGGCGGGCAAGCCGGCCCGGCTCCGCTGGGCCGCCGAGCCGGGGGCCGCCGCCCTGCTCGTGGCCGGCAAGCCGCTCCTGCGGTACGAGATGCCGGCCTACGACGCCGGCGACGAGGCCGCCCGGGTCGCGAGCTACAAGCCCTTTCATCATGTCTTCGACCCGGCCACCGGGATCCGGCTCACGAAGGGCCCCGGCGGCCAGTACACCCATCACCGGGGCATCTTCTTCGGCTACAACCGGATCACCCATGGCCCCGACCTGGGGGTCAAGAGCGACTGCTGGCACTGCACCGGCAAGGCCCGGCAGGAGCACCGGGAAACGCTCGAGCAGTCGGCCGGCCCGGTGGCCGCCCGCCAGCGGCTGGCGATCGAGTGGGTGGGCAGCGATGCGGGCAAGGTGCTCGACGAGGTCCGCGAGTTGGAGATCGTGCCGGTGCCACGGGGCACGGTGATCGACTTCGCCAGCCGGCTCGCGGCGGCCACGCCCGTCGCCCTCGATGGCGATCCGCAGCACGCCGGCGTCCACTTTCGGGCCTCCAACGAGGTCCACGAGGCGACCAAGGGCGAAACCTACTACCTCCGGCCCGACGGCCCGGCCGAGCCGGGCAAGTTTCGCAACTGGCCAGACGACAAGACCTACGTCAACGCCCCCTGGCATGCGGCCAGCTTCGTGGTGGGAGGCCAGCGGTACACCGTGCTGCGGGTCGCCCGGCCGGCCAATCCCGGCGAGGACCGCTTCAGCGAGCGGGACTACGCCCGGTTCGGCTCTTATTTCGCCCACAAGCTCGAGCCTGAGAAGCCACTCGAGGTGGGCTACCGGTTCTGGGTCCAGCCGGGCGAGATGACCGTCGAGCAGGCGGCCCGGATCGCCGCCGACTACGCAAGCCCCGCCCGTGTGCAGGCCGTGCGGCTCGAGCCGGTGGCGCGATGAAAACGGTTCTGGAGGGGTTGCCCGTGCCAATCGAGCCGGCGTTGGCGGCAAGCGAAGGCAGGATGCCGAGAGCGCAGCCGCCATCGAGCGAGCGAAGCACAGGATGTGCGCAGCGAGCGTCCGGCGAGATGGCACGGGCAACCCCTCCCCACGCAAGACGTGGCTTCGAGGCAGGCCGAACGGCGATGAGCGATCAACCAGTCGATGTTTCACGCAGGAGATGATGCAGCCATGGCGGAGGCGGGGATGACGGGCGACAAGCCCCAGGCGGCGGGCACGGTGGCCAGTGTGATGCAGGAGGCGCGGGTGTTTCCGCCGCCGGCCGAGTTCTCGGCCCGGGCCCGGATCGGCTCGCTCGAGGACTACCGGCGGCTCTACGACGCCGCGGCGGCCGATCCCGAGGCCTTCTGGGACGAGCGGGCCAAGCTGCTCCCCTGGATGAAGCCCTACGACCGGGTGCTCGACTGGCAGCCCCCCCGGGTGACCTGGTTCGGCGGCGGCCTCACCAATGCCTCGGCCGCCTGCCTCGACATCCACCTGGCCGCCGGCCGGGGCGACAAGACGGCCCTCGTCTGGGTCGGCGAGCCGACCGGCGAGCGACGGGAGCTGACCTACCGGGAGCTGCACGCCGAGGTCTGCCGGTTTGCGGCCGGCCTCGAGAAGCTCGGCATCCAGGCGGGCGACGTGGTCTCGATCTACATGCCGATGACGCCCGAGCTGGTGATCGCGATGCTGGCCTGCGCCCGGATCGGGGCGGTCCATTCGGTGATCTTCGGCGGCTTCTCGAGCGAGGCGATCGCCGACCGCAACCACGACGCCGCCGCGGTGGCCGTGATCACGGCCGACGGCGGCTGGCGCCGGGGGGCTCAGCTGCCTCTCAAGAAGAACGTCGACGAGGCGCTCGCCTCGCCGAATCATCCGGCCACGACCGTCAGGCACGTGATCGTGCTGCGGCGAACGGGGCAGGAGGTGGCGCTGACGCCCGGCCGCGACATCTGGTGGCATGAGCTCGTGGCCGGCATGCCGACCGACCTGCCGCCCAAGCCGCTCGACGCCGAGGCGCCGCTGTTCATCCTCTACACGAGCGGCTCGACGGGGAAGCCCAAGGGGATCAAGCACACCACGGCCGGCTACGTGCTGTGGGCCAAGACGACCGCCGAGTGGGTCTTCGACCTCCAGGCCGACGACCTCTTCTGGTGCACCGCCGACTGCGGCTGGATCACCGGCCACAGCTACGTCACCTACGGCCCGCTGGCGGCCGGGGCGAGCGTGCTGATCTACGAGGGGGCTCCCAACGCCCCCCACGAGGGCCGGTTCTGGGAGATCATCGAGCAGGAGCGGCCGACGATCTTCTACACGGCGCCGACGGCGATCCGGTCGTTCATGAAGTGGGGCATGCAGCACATCGAGGGCCGGGATCTCTCCAGCCTCCGGCTCCTGGGGAGCGTGGGCGAGGGGATCAATCCCGAGGCCTGGATCTGGTACCACGAGGTGATCGGCGGCAAGCGTTGCCCGATCGTCGATACCTGGTGGCAGACCGAGACCGGCGGGATCATGATGAGTCCCCTGCCGGGCTGCACTCCCACCAAGCCGGGCAGCTGCACGCTGCCGCTGCCGGGGGTGGTGCCCCGGATCGTCGATGCCGCCGGGCAGCCGGTGGCCCCGGGCGAGGGGGGCTGGCTGGTGATGGAGAAGCCCTGGCCGGGCATGCTCCGCGGCATCTGGGGCAACGACGAGCGGTTCGTGGAGGCCTACTGGGCCAAGGTGCCGGGCAAGTATCTGGCCGGAGACAACGCCCGTCAGGATGCCGACGGCTACTATTGGATCATGGGCCGGATCGACGACGTGCTCAACGTGGCCGGCCACCGGCTCTCGACGATCGAGGTGGAGAGCGCCCTGGTCAGCCATCCGGCCGTGGCCGAGGCGGCGGCGGTGGGGCGGCCGCACGAGGTCAAGGGGGAGGCGATCGCGGTGTTCGTGACGCTCCGCGAGGGGACGCCCGGCAAGGAGCTCGAAGACGCCCTCCGCAAGCACGTCCGCCATCAGATCGGCGCCCTGGCCGCCCCCGACGACATCCACTTCGCCGCCAGCCTCCCCAAGACCCGCAGCGGCAAGATCATGCGGCGGCTCTTGCGGGACATCGCCGCCGGCCGCGAAACCGTGGGAGACACGACGACGCTCGAGGACTACAGCGTTCTGGCCCAGCTCCGCGGCAACGAGGAGTGAGCCAAGCCTCGGGCCGCGGGTCGGTCACGCCGTGTAGGTCCGTCCCGCCGTGTAGGTCCGTCACGCCGTGTAGGTCCGTCACGCCGTGTAGGTCCGTCACGCCGTGACGGACTATCTGCCCAGCCACCCGAGGTCGCCCCTTCCGTGGGTCGGGGTTGCCCGTGCCATCTCGCCGGACGCTCGCGTTCGGCATCCTGCCTTCCGCTCGCTCGATGGAAACCTCGCTTCGGCATCCTGCCTGCGCTTCGGTTTCCAACGCCGTCTCGATTGGCACGGGCAACCCCTCCCGCGACCCGCTCACCCGCCGCCCGGAAGCGGGCGGATGGCGTCGATCGAGTCGACACCGGCGGCGAGCATCACGAGCCGGTCGAAGCCGAGGGCCACGCCCACGCCGGCGGGCATCCCCGGGCCGTGGGCCGCCAGGAATTGTTCGGGCTCGGGCAGCACCGGCCGGCCGTCGGCCCGGCGGACGGCGTTGGCCGCGGCTATGCGCCGGGCGAGCTCCGCGCGGCCGGTCTCCTCCTCCCAGCCGTTGGCCAGTTCCACGCCCCGCACGAAGAGCTCGAACCGGCGGGCCGTGGCCGGCGGGCCAGGATCGATCCGGGCGAAGGCCGCCTGCGAGTCTGGCCAGGCCTCGAGCAGGGTCGGGGCCGCCGCTCCCAGCCGCGGCTGCACGATTTCCGCGAGCACAAGCTCGAAGCACCGCTCAGAGATCGCGGCGGGAGGCAGGTCGGCGAGCCCCTCGGGCACGACCAGGCCCGCCCGGCGGACCGCCGCCAGCCAGTCGGCCGCCGTCGCGGCGAGCGGGTCGAGGCCGGCGTGGGCCGTGAAGGCGGCAGAGCAGGTGAGCCGCTCGAGGCCGGCGGTGCCGAGCACCGCCGTGCAGAGCTCGGCGAGCAGGATGGCCGAGTCGGCGAGCGAGCTACCCGGTGCGTACCACTCGAGCAATTGGAACTCGATGTCGTGCTGCGGCCCCCGCTCGCCATCCCGAAACGCAGCGGCCAGCTGGTAGATCGGGCCCGAACCGGCCGCCAGAAGCCGCTTCATCGAGAGCTCGGGGCTGGCCTGCAGCCAGCGGATTTCGCCACCGGCGAGCGGCACGGCAAGGGGCTCGATGTGGGCCTCGGGCAGCACCTCGGCGGCCAGCACGGGCGTCTCGACCTCGAGGAAGCCCCGGGCGTCGAAGAACGACCGCACCGTCCGGCGGACCCGGGCCCGCAATTCGAGCGGCGCTCGGGCGGTCATGCCATCACGCTCAGCCCTTCTTGCCCGCGGCGAGCTTCTCGTCAACCTCGCGGTAGACGAGCACCGGGCAGGGGGCCCGCCGCACGATCGCCTCGGCCACGCTTCCCATCAGGAGCCGGGTCAGGCCGGTGCGGCCGTGGGTTCCCATCACGATCATCTCGGCGGCCTCGTCACCGGCCAGCCGGACCACCTCCCCGGCCGGGTCGCCCATCGTGAGCCGGTGCTCGAAGGGCACCGCCGGGTCGGCCGGCCGGATGTCTTCGAGCATGGTCCGAATCCGCTCCGAGTTGGGCTCGGGGAGGCCGTAGTAAAGCTCTCCGCCGCCGTAGGCCAGGGGGGGCTCTTCGACGTGGATGATCAGGAGCCGGGCCCCGGACGACTTGGCAAGCGCCTCGGCATGCCGGAGGGCCGCGTCGCTGGCGGTCGAGAAGTCGGTGGGAAAGAGAATGGTCTTGGCCATCGGTGATGCTCCAGCAGGGAGGGCTCGGGACGGTGAAGAAGCCCTCCATTATAGCGGCCGGTCAACCTATCGCAGCCGCATTCCGGGCAGGGCGCCCGAATCGGGCGACAGCAGAAACACTCCCTCGGCCCCCGCCCCACTGGCCGCCACCACCATCCCTTCGCTGAGGCCGAACTTCATCTGCCGCGGGGCCAGGTTGGCCACTACCACCACCAGCCGGCCGACGAGCGCCGCCGGCTCGTGAAAGCCCTTGATCCCAGCGAACACGGTGCGGGTCACGTCGCCGCCGAGGCTGACGGTGAGCTTCAGGAGCTTGCGGGCCTCGGGCACCTCCTCGGCAGCCACGATCCGAGCCACCCGCAGATCGACCTTCGTGAAGTCGTCGATCGTGCACTCGGCGGCCAGGGGCTCGGCGGCGAGGGCTGCGGCGGAATCGGCGGGGGCGGCCGAACCGGCCTGGGGTGAAGCGTCCATGGTCTTTCCTCCGGAGGTCTGGGATTGGGAAACAGGCTCTTCGGTCCGCGAGGCGGCGAGCACCGCCTCGATCTGGGCCGCCTCCACCCGGCGGATGAGCGGCTCGAAGCGGGCCACCGGCAGGCCGGCAAGCGGCCGGGCAGCCTCGCTCCAGGAGCGGATCGGGCCGCCGACCAGGTCGCCGGCCTGTTCGGCCAGCCGGGGCAACACCGGCGCCAGGTAGACAGCCAGTTGGCGAAACAGATTGAGGGCCACGCTCGCCACCTCCTGGAGGCGGCCGGCGGCCTCGGGGCCGGCCTTGGCGAGCTTCCAGGGCTCCTGGGCATCGACGTAGGCATTGGCCCGGTCGGCCGCCAGCATCACGATCCGCATCGCCCGGGCGAAGTCGCCCGCCTCGTAGGCCTCGGCGATCGCGTCGCTCTCGGCCGCGGCCGCCGCGAACAGGCCGCCGTCGTCGGGATAGCGCGCCGCCAGGCCGGTCGCCTCCAGCCAGCGGGCCGTGCGACTGGCGAGGTTGGCCACCTTGCCCACCAGGTCGGCATTGACCTTGGTGGTGAACTCGGCGAGGTTCAGATCGATGTCGTCGATCCCGCCGGAGAGCTTGGCGGCGTAGTAATACCGGAGCATCCCGGGGTCGAGGTGGTCGAGGTAGGTGCGGGCCAGGATGAACGTGCCGCGGCTCTTCGACATCTTCTGGCCGTTGACGGTCAGGAAGCCGTGGACCCGCACTCGGGCCGGCAGGGCCCGCCCCGCCGCCTCGAGCATGGCCGGCCAGAAGAGGGTGTGGAAGTAGACGATGTCCTTGCCGATGAAGTGGTGGATCTCCGCACCGGTGCCGCGGCCCCACCAGTCGTCGAGCCGGCCGCCGCGGGCTTCACACCACTCGGCGGTGGCGGCGACGTAGCCCACGGGAGCGTCGAACCAGACATACCAGTAGTGGCCGGGGGCGTCGGGGATCTCGAAGCCGAAGTAGGGGGCCGGCCGGGAGACGTCCCAGTCGAGGAGCGGCTCGCCGAGGAAGTGGCCGGCGAGGGAGTTGGCCACCCGCGGGTCGAGGCTGCCGCTTCGGGTCCACTCGGCCAGGAAGCCGTGCAGGGCCTCGATCGTCACGAACAGGTGCTCGGCCGATCGCACCTCGGGCACGGCGCCCGAGAGGGTGCTGACCGGATCGACCAGCTCGGCGGGGGCATAGGTGGCCCCGCACTGCTCGCAGGAATCGCCATATTGGTCGGCCGCACCGCACTTCGGGCAGGTGCCCTTCACGAACCGGTCGGCCAAAAACACGCCCGCCTGGGGGTCGTAGAGCTGCCGCACCTCCCGCGTGACCACCAGATTCTTCTCGCGGAGGGCCCGCCAGAACTCGCCGCACAGCCGGCGGTTGGCCGGGCTGTCGGTGGAGCCGTAGTGATCGAAGGCGATCTGGAAGCCGGTAAAGTCGGCCAGGTGGGCCTCCCGCATCGCCGCGATCAGCTCCTCTTCGGTCGTCCCCTCGGCCCGGGCCCGGATCATGATCGCGGTGCCGTGGGTGTCGTCGGCACAGAGGTAGATCGCCTCGTGGCCGCGGAGCCGCTGGAAGCGGACGAAGATGTCGGTCTGGATGTACTCGACCAGGTGCCCGAGGTGGATGTGGCCGTTGGCGTAGGGCAGCGCCGAGGTGACCAGCAGGCGGCGCGGCGGCGAATCGGGCATGCGGAGAAAACTCAGATCGCGGGAACGGGCCGCAGGGGAGGCCGCGGTGAGCGGGATTGTAGAAGCCGGCGGCGGGGCGGGGAAACAGCGGTCGCCGCGGCGGGCTGGGCAAAGGGGAACTGGGCAAGAGACGGCCGCGGTGGTGGCAGGCAAAGTGGCCTTGTGGCAGCCGGCGGCCGACCGGCAGTATCCCGCCCCGCCGCGACCCGCCGGCGACATCCCCCTCACGCCCTTCTGACCGAGTTCGCGGCCCGTCCGCTGCCCGGCTGACCTGGAGCGAAGATGATCACCCTGCCCCGCATCGTTGCCGGCATCGCGGCCGGCTTCCTCTCCAGCCTGGCCGTGGCGGCCGGGCCGGACGCCCCCGTTCATCCCGCGACGGCCGCCGCCTCGGGCGACGTGGTGCTGCTCGACTTCGCCGCCTCCTGGTGCGGCCCCTGCCGGCAGATGGCCCCGCTGGTGGCTGAGGTGGCCGCGGCCGGCTGGCCGGTGCGACGGGTGGACGTCGATCGCGAGCCCGATCTCGTCCGCCGGTTCGGCGTGACCGGCGTGCCCTGCTACGTGCTGCTCGTCAAGGGCCACGAGGTGGGAAGAATCAACGGCGCGACCACCCGCGGCGAGCTCGAGGCCCTCCTCGCCACGAGTGCCGAGCCGCTCGGCGGCCGGGCTCCGGCGCCCGTTCAGCCCCCGCCGCCGACCGCCGGCGCGGCCCTGCCGCTGGCCGCCGCCCCGGCTCCCCTGGCCACCGAGCCGCCCCCGGCCGCGGCCGCCTCTCGCGCCGACCTCGAGCGAAAGCTGCTCTCCGCCACCGCCCGGCTGCGGGTCGAGGACGGGGGGAGCGTGTCCCGCGGCACCGGCACGGTGATCGACTGCCGGCAAGGGGAGGCGCTGATCCTCACCTGCGGCCACATCTTCCGCGACTCCGCCGGCAAGGGTCGGGTGGAGGTCGATCTGTTCGCCCCCGGCGGCCCCCGCGGCGTGGCCGGGCAGGTCGTCTCCTGGGATCTGAAGCGCGACTTGGCGCTCGTGAGCATCTTCACCGAGGCGCCGCTCGAGGCGGTCAGCGTCGGCAGCCCCGAGCGGAACGTGAAGCCGGGCGAGGCGGTCGTGACCGTGGGCTGCGACGGCGGTGCCGACCCGACGGTGCTCCAGAGCCGCGTCACCGCGGTGGACAAGTACCTCGGCCCGAGCAACCTCCAGGTGGCCGGCCAGCCGGTGCAGGGCCGCAGCGGCGGCGGCCTGTTCACGATCGACGGCACGCTGATCGGCGTCTGCAACGCCGCCGACCCGGCCGACAACGAGGGGCTGTTCGCCGCCCTGCCGGCGATCCACGAGCAGCTCGAGGAGGCGGGCCTCGCCTTCGTGTACCGCAACGTCTATCCCAGCGGCGGCCTCGAATCGCTCGCCGCCGTGGGGGGCTCGGCTCACGTGCCGGCGATGCCGGCGGAGATGCCTCCCTTCTCGTTCGATCGCCGCGACCGCGGCGCGGCCGTGCCGACCACCTCCCACGGCTCGGTCGCCGAGCTCGCCGCCGAGCCGCCGGCCCCCCTGCCGGCACGATCGGCCGTGGCACCCCCGGCAGCGGCTCCGGCTGCTCTCCCCGCGGCCAGGCCGGCAGCGGCTCCCACCGCCCTGCCGGCGGTCGCTCCGCTGGGCGGCCTCTCGACCGGCGAGCAGGCCCTGCTCGAGCACGTCCGCCAGCACGAGGGCAAGGCCGAGGTGATCTGCATCGTCCGGCCCCACGGAGCCACCACCAGCGGCAGCGAGGTGTTCGTGCTCGATGCGGCGGGCCAGGATTTTGTGGAGCATCTGGCCCGGGTCCACGCCGCGGGAGCAGCGGCCCCCGCCCAGCCGCCCCAGGGCCGAGCCGACCTGGCCCGCCTGCCGGCCGCCGAACCGCTGCGATAGGGCTGGCGGCACAACCGGCGGGGCGCCGCCGACTGGCCGGCGGGTTGAAAACCCGCCGCTACAAGGCGGCCAGTCAGTCGCCCACCGCGGCGGCACAACGTAGCCGCGGGTTTGTTACCCGCGGACAGCGCGGCGAGGCCAACCGGAAACAGCGGCACTGGAAGGGCAGCGCCAACTGGCCGGCGGGTTGAAAACCCGCCGCTACAAGGCGGCCAGTCAGTCGCCCACCTCGATCGTCACCGGCAGGGCATTGACCGACTCGGCCGCGGTGCGGCCGCCGCGGCCGGTGGCGTGGATCGTCACCCGGCCCCGGCCCAGCACCGCCGCCGGCACCTCGATCGTGCCGGAAGGGCCCGTGAACCGGCCCAGCACCCGGCCCGTGGCGAACACCAGGCCGCCGTCGATCTCCGTGCCCTCGAGGGTGAGCGTGGTCGTGCCGCCGGCAGGCACCCGCAACGGGGCGGCCGTCAGCTGCAGGCTGCGGCCGTGATTGGCAAACGTCACCGGCACCACCAGCCGGCCCTGGGTCTCGAGCGGCGTGGCGGCGATCGCCACCACCCGCAGCTCGTGGTGCCCGTCGGCCAGCCGGGTCGTGTCGAGCCGGAGCCGGCCGCCGGGGCCGCAGCGATCGACCCGGATCCCGTCCACGAACAGTTCGAAGCGATCGGCGGAGCCGTCGTCGGGCAGGCTGGCCGCCGGAATGATGGCGACCTCGCCGGCCAGCCGGGCTCCAGCCGCCAGGGGCTCGCCGCCCTCGAGCGTGGCCCGCACCCGGGGGATCACCGCCCAGGGCTGGCAGAGCGGGTCGCCCACCACCAACAGCTGGTAGGGGGAATTGACCGCCTGATAGAAGGCCTCGGCCAGGCTCGCCCCCCGGCAGTAATGGACGTGGATGCCCGGGTGCGGAAACTTGGCCTGGATCGAGTAGGGCTCGATCACGGTGCCGCTCGATCCGGCCGCCCCGGCCCGGAGAAACTCAGACAGCGGCGTCTGGCCGGCCGAGGGGGTGAAAATCCCGCCAAAGCTGGTCAGGTTCTCGCAGATCGCTCCGGGCAGGATCGTGCTCCCCGAGGCGTTCCAGTCAAAGGATGGTGTGCCAGTCATCAGCCCGGCCACATCCCGCTTCCGGACCGGCAGCGTGCCCGAGACGATCTCCGCCGCGACCCCCAGCTTCTCGAGCGCCTTGACGGTGGCCGGAAAGACCCCCGACCGGGTCGTCGTGCGGACGTCGTTGTTGGTCATCAGATAGATCGTGCCGGCCGGCCGGGTGCCGTCGGCGGCCGCGGCCCGCTCGAGGTAGGTGGCCACCTCGCGGACGGTGTTGCCGCGGCCGGTCGTGACGCCGAGCATCACCGACAGCAGGTAGCGATTGCCGCCCGCCTCGAGCAGGCGGCCGTCGAGTCCCCAGCCATACCAGCTGCGAAAGCCCTCGGTCACCTGCGGCACGCCGTCGCTGCCCAGCGGCCGGTAGTAGCGGTTGCTCTCGGGGTCGAGCCAGGCTGGCGTGCCGCTCTGGACGGCCGCATGGAGTGTCGTCATCCCCGTCAGCGAGCCGGAGGGAAAGGTGTCTTTCTGGGCGAGGTCGGGTGTCAGCGCCTCCTGGTAGTCGATCCGCCAGGGGAAGTCGCTCGCGTAGACGATCATGTCGATCTGGGGTGCCAGCCGCCGGGAATCGATGCCCCGCAGAATGGGCACGAGAATCTCTTCCCGGAATCGGCCGATCGTGGTGCCGTTCTTGTCTCCGGCCCAGGGCAGCATGAAGACGTTCAGCGGGGGCAGGCCGCGGGCCGCCACGAAGGCGTTGGCCACGGCGATGCTCTCGCTGCTGGTGGGATTGACCACCAGAAACACGTTCTCCGGGCCGCCGCCCGCCCGGGCCAGGCCAGCGGCCAAGCCGGCGGCGAGCACCGCGACCAACCAGGCCGGACGGGAGCGGTTGTGGAGAGGGGAAAGCATGGGGGAGCGAGGGGGGCGGGCCGAGGGACGTGCTGCCGCCGGCAATCGAGAGTCTACCTGCCGGGCGAGTTGGCGCATCGCCCCGCCGGCCGTTCCGCGTAGACTCGCCAGAGAGAGGCCTGTCTTCACCCCGGTGCTCCCGTGTTCAGCGACCGCCTTGCCTTGCTCGTGGCCCTTGCCCTCGGCCCGGTTGCCGCCGCGGCTCCCCCCGTGGCCCCGTTGCCGCCGGTCGCCGCCGAACTCGATGAATTCTCCGGGGCGGCGGCGCTTGCGCACCTCGAGGCAATCTGCCGGCTGGGCCCGCGGCCGAGCGGCTCGGAGGGGATGCGGCGGCAACGGGCCCTCCTGGCCGAACACTTCCGTACGGCAGGCGGGACCGTCTCGGGCCAGGCATTCCAGGTTCGCGACCGCCGCACCGGCAAGCCGGTGCACATGGAAAACATCCTCGTCAGCTGGCATCCCGATCGCCAGGAGCGGATTCTGCTGGCGGCCCACTACGACACCCGGCCCTTTCCCGACCGCGATCCGAAAAATCCCAAGGGCGTGTTCCTGGGGGCCAACGACGGGGCCAGCGGCGTGGCTTTGCTGATGGAACTGGCCCGCTTCATGCCGGCCCTCGCCGGGCCGGTGGGGGTGGACTTCGTGCTCTTCGACGCCGAGGAGTATGTCGTCGCCCCCCGCGACCCCTACTTCCTCGGCTCGACCTTCTTCGCCCGCGAGTATGCCGCCGAGCGGCGGGCCGGCCGGGGGCCGGTCTACCGGGCGGCGGTGGTGATCGACATGGTGGCCGACCGCGATCTCGAGATCTGGCAGGAGGTCAACAGCGTCAACTGGCCCGAAACCCGGCCGATCGTGGCCGAGATCTGGGGCATGGCGGCCCGGCTGGGCGTGCGGCAGTTCGTGCCCCGGCCGAAGCACGAGGTGCAGGACGACCACATCCCGTTGCGAAACATCGGCGGGATTCCCGCCTGCAGCATCATCGACTTCGACTATCCCGCCTGGCACACCACCCGCGACCTGCCCGCCGAGTGCTCGGGAGAGTCGCTCGCCGCGGTGGGACGGGTGCTCCTGGCCTGGCTCCAGGAGCAGCGCTGACGCCATGACCGCCCGCGAGGCCGCCCTGATTCCGCTGGTGGTGCCGGAGCTTGGCACCGGGCCGGTCCCCGTGGCCGTTTCGCTCTGGCTGGTGCCGCGGGGCGCGACGGTGCTGGCCGGCGACCGGGTGGTGGAGCTGGTGGCCGGCGGCGTCACGATCGACCTCGAGGCTCCCGTGAGCGGGCGACTCGTGCGGCAGCTGGCCGACGAGGACGAGGAGGTCGGGGCCGGCCGGGTGGTGGCCGAATTCGAGGCGGCGGCATGACCGGCCCCCGGACCTGGCCGGCCGCCCTGGGCGGGGCGGTGGCGATGTTTCTGGTCCAGCCGCCGGCCGACCTCTGGCCGCTGGCCTGGCTGGCGCCCCTGCCCTGGCTGGGGCTCGTGCTCCGGCCGGCAGGGCCCGACCGCCGAGGCTGGGCCGGCGTCTGGAGCGGTGGCTTTCTCTACTGGCTCCTGGCGATCCACTGGCTGCGGCTGCCCCCCCCGCCGGCCACGGCGGTGGGCTGGGTGCTGTTGAGTGCCTATCTGGCCTGCTACCTGCCGCTCTTCATCTGGTCGGCCCGTCGGCTGGTCAACCGTTGGCGGTGGCCGCTCGTGCCGGCGGCTGTGGTCGCCTGGATGGCTACCGACTTCATGCGGGGGGAACTCTTCGGTGGGTTCAGCTTCGCCGGGCTGGGCCACACCCAGTGGCGGTGGCTCACGCTCATCCAGGCGGCCGACGCCGTGTCCGCGGTGGGCGTGGGGGGGATCGTGATGGCCGGTGCTGCCGGGCTGGCCGCCACGCTCGCCGCCTGGCGGGAGGGCGGCCTGACGCGGCCCTGGCTTGTTCGCGAGGCGCTGCCGGCCGTGGGAGTCGTGACGCTGACGCTCGCCTACGGCTCCTGGCGGCTGGCCACCGCACCGCTACCCGCCGGCGAGCCGCTCGACGTCTTGCTCGTGCAGGGCTCGATTGACACCGAGCTCAAGCACGATCCCGATGCGGCCGGCGCGGTGCTCGCCCACTATGATGCCCTCACCGTCGCCGGCCTGGCGGAGCGGGCCGAACTGCCCGACCTTGTCGTCTGGCCGGAGACGATGTGGCGGTGGGGGCTCATCGAGATCGATCCGGCCGAGGTCCTGCCGGCGGCCGTGCTCGACGAGCTCGTGGGGCCGGCTTCGGCTGGCGAGCCCGCGGCCGAGCGACAGGCCCGCGGCCGGGCGGCGGCGGCAGCCCAGCGGCTCGACGCCCTGGCCGTCTACGCCCGCCGCTACGGCACGACCTGGATCGTGGGGCTCGACCGGCAGCGGATCACGCCGACGGTGCCGGCCGGCTACGAGTCGTTCAATGCCGCCTTGTGCCTGGCGGCCGACGGCCGGCCACTGGCCTGCTACGACAAGATGCACCCGGTGATGTTCGGCGAATACGTGCCGCTTGCCAATCGGTTTCCCTTCCTCTATCGGCTTACGCCCCTACCCGGCGGGCTCACCGCCGGCACTCAGCCGGTGCTCGTTGAGGTGGCCGGCCGGGGTGTGGCCCCGACGATCTGCTACGAGACGGCGCTGCCGGGGGCGATCCGGTCGCTCGTCCGCGGGCTGGCCGCGGCCGACCAGCGGCCCGACCTGATCGTGAATCTCACCAACGACGGCTGGTTCTGGGGCTCGAGCGAGCTCGACATGCACCTGGTGGCGGCCATCTTCAGGGCGATCGAGGTGCGGACCCCGATCCTGGTCGCGGCCAACACTGGGTTTTCGGCGGCCATCGACGCCTCGGGCCGGCTGCTGGCCCGGGGGCCCCGTCGGGACACGGCCACGCTCCGGGTGGCGGTCGCTCCGGACGGCCGCCAGAGCCCCTGGCTGGCGGCGGGGAGTCTGCCGCTGGGGCTGACGCTGGCGGTCGTGGGGATGGCAGGGCTCGAATGGCTGGTGGCGACGAGGCTTGCCCCCGGGGGCGGTTTGAGCCGACAATGACCCTCGCGGGGAGCGAGCGCGGCCGGGGGCCGCCTGCCCGCCGCAGGTGAGGACGCCACCCATGAACATCATCGGCAAGATCTTCCTGTTCGCGGTGTTCATCATGAGCCTCGTGCTGATGACGCTCGCCGGGGCGATCGCGGTCTCGCATCGCGACTGGCAGCGGGAGGTGCTCCGCACCCCCGACGAGTGCCGGGGTGGCGAACTGCCGGGCTATAAGTTTCAGCTCCAGGAGGCTGAAGAGGAGCGGGCCAGGCTCGAGGGCCAGATCACCCGGCTCCAGCAGCGGGTGGCCGAGTCGGAGCAGGCCCGCGACCAGGTCGTGGCCAAGCTGCAGTCGGCATTGATCGAGAAGAACGAGGAGCTCGTCACGCTCCGGGGCGACCGAGAGAGGCTCCAGGCGGAGCAGGCCGAGCAGGTGGCCGCAATCCAGAAAGCGACCGAAGACCTGCGGGCCGCCCGGGCCGAAGTGGAAGGGCTCACCAAGCAGGTGGCCGACCAGCAGGCCAAGGTCGATGCCCAGGTCAACCGGTCGGCCGAGCTCTCCGCCAAGCTGGCGGAGTCGAAGTCGTTCCTCACGATCGCCGAGGAGCGGAAGGCCCAGCTCGAGCAGCAGCTCGTCAACGCCCGGCTCCTGCTCCAGCAGAGTGGGCTCGACATCGACAGCCTGCCGAAGGACCGGGTGCCCAAGCTCGAAGGTCAGGTGGTGGCCGTGGCCAGCGGCCTGATCGAGATCTCCCTCGGCAGCGACGACGGTCTCCAGGTCGATCACGTGCTCGAGGTCTACCGGCAGGGCCAATACGTGGGCCGGGCCGTCGTGACGAGCGTCAAGCCCGACCGAGCCGTGGCCCGGATCGTGAAGGACTACGCCCGGGGCATCGTCCAGCAGGGCGATCGGGTGACCACGCGGCTGAAGACCTGAGGCGAAAACCGGCACCATGAGCGGTGACACCGAATCAGAACGCCCGCGGCGGTCGCCCATGAACGTCGATACCGCGATGCTCCTGGTGTCGTTTCTGGCCCTGGCGATCGGCTGCCTGATCCTGGCGATCGATCTCTTCTCGCGGCGGCTCCCGCTGGGGCCGCCCCCGCTGTAGGGGTCGAGGGGCGACGCCGACTGGCCGGCGGGAATAGTCCGTCGCGGCGTGACGGACCTACGAGGCAGTCAGTTTGGCCCCACGTAGCCGCGGGTTTACCCTGCGGGCAGGCAAAGCCTGTTCAACCCGCGGACAGCGCGGAGATGCCAGCCGGAAACGGTCGCGCCCGAAAGGCGACGCCGACTGGCCGGCGGGATAGAATCCCGCCGCTACGAAGGGCGACCCGAACCGGTCAGCGGAGACGAGGATGCTGTTTGGGTGGCTCAAGAACCGGCGGCGGCGGGAGATCCTCGAGCGACCGTTCCCGGCGGCCTGGACGGAGATCCTCCGCCGCGGTGTGCGGCAGCTGGCCTGGCTCGACGAGGATGAGCTCGAACGGCTGCGGGGCTGGATCGCCGTGTTCCTGGCCGAGAAGCGGTTCGAGGGCTGCCGCGGGTTCGAGATCAGCGACGAGGTTCGCCTCCTGGTCGCGGCCCAGGCGGGGCTGGTAGCGCTCGGCTTGGAGGGGGAGTGGTTCGAGCGGCTGCGGTCGGTGCTCGTCTACCCCGGCGACTACCTCGTGCCGCGGGTCACGCCGCTGGCGGGGGGCGGCGAGCTCGAGTGGCAGGAGGCCCGGCTCGGCGAGACCTGGGGGGGCGGCAGCATGGTGCTCTCCTGGACGGGCGTGCGGGACGGGGCCCGGATGCGGGACGGCCCGCGGAGCGTCGTGATCCACGAGTTGGCGCATCTGATCGATCTGGGCAGCGGTGAGATCGACGGGGTGCCGCCGCTGGAGTCGGCGGCTGCGACACGCGCGTGGCAAAAGCGGATCACGGCCTGCCAGATCCGCTTCGACGAGCTGCTCGACGAGGGCCGCAACCTCCCCTTCGACGACTACGCCGCCGAGAGCCCGGCCGAGTTCTTCGCCGTGGCCAGCGAGTGCTTCTTTCAGGATCCTCACCGGCTCGCCCGCTACGACGGCGGCCTCTACGAGCTTTTCGTGGAGGCCTACCGCCAGGATCCGAGGCGGCGGGTGCCACTCCGGGTCCGTGGGGCAGACCCAACAAGCCCCGGGTGAAAACCCGGGGATGGTTCGACGTGGCCGCCCGCATTGATCCCCCGGTTATCACCGGGGGCTTTTCTGGGGTGAGCAAACCTACCCCACGAGGCCCGTCAGACCTCGTCGCCGTCGGGGCCTTGATCCTGTTCCGCTGGCTCGGCGGCCGGTCCCGGCGGCTCGGGCTGCGGCGGCACCGGCGGAGTGGCCGGGGTGGTGCGGCGGGGGGCCAGCGACACGACCAGTCCGCCCGGGCTGGCCAGCACGAGCCGCTCGGAGACGGTGTTCACCACCGGCACACTGAAGCAGCCCAGGCAGAACCGTTCCCGGCGGCCGCCGGAGGCGAGGTCGCGGGCGGTGAGAAAGCCGGCGTCGTCGAGGCACCAGACGCGGCCATCGGTGATCGCCAGCAGCTTGGCCCCCTGTTCGACCTGCCATTTCAGATCGCCGGTCGTGGCGGAGAAGGCGGCCAGACCCGAGGGGCCGAGCGAGACGACGACGGTGTCTTGGCCCACGAGCGGGCTGCCCTCCGGCACCGCCTCGACCACGGTGTGCCAGCCGGTGAAGGAGACGTCTTGCCCTCGACTGTCACGGCCCACGCCGGTGTAGGCGACGAACCCAAGCGGGCTGCGGGTGATGCGGGCCACGTCACCTGCCCGCGTGGCCACGAAGATGTCGCCGTCCCTGACGACGGGCGGGCCACTGGCCGGGCCGCCGAGGTCGAATTCCAACCGCCGCGAGAACTCGTCCTCTCGCACCAGGGCCACGA
>CAYRNG010000163.1:0-5480 GCA_964425395.1 uncultured Candidatus Kuenenia sp.
CGCCACAACGAGGCCCATCCGGAGGCCCGCACGTTCGTCGTCTTGTACGACGACTTCAATCCCTTTCTTGACCGGTTCGTGGCCCGGGTGGCCCACGGCCGCTCCGTCGAGAAGACGCTCGCTCAGTGGAAGCTCTGGGACCACATGGACGCGATCCTCTCGCTGGCCGTCACCCAGCTGGTCAGCGGGCTGATCGAGGGGGAGCGGCCGCCCCGGCTCACCCGGCCGCAGGCCCGCGACCTGGCCCTCCTGGCCGCCTGCTACGACCAGTCGACGGCGGAGTCGTTTCCGCTCCGTTGGCGGCGGCTGCGGCGGCGGACGGGCTACCACGGTCGGTTCGGCGGCTGGCCGCGGCTGCTGGCCTTCGCGGCGACGGCCGTCTTTGCCCTGGCGCTGGCCCTCTCGGCGGCCACCGGCCGGCTCGGCTGGGCCGGGGCCTGGTGGCCCTGGGCGGCGCTGGGGGCGGCCTGGATCCCGGCTGGCCTGCGGCGGCTGAAGTCGGCCTGGCGGGCCTGGCGGATCGTCCACGGGATGCGGTCGGGCAACCGCACGGTGGGCCAGCTGGGCCGGGCCCTGGCGGCGCTGCCGGAGGTCGATCTGGCCGGCCAGCCGCTGCCGGCCCACGCCCGTTCCGATGACCGCTATGAGCTTCTGGCCAAGCTCCAGGGCGTGCTCGCGGCCCTCGGCTGGAGCGGGATGGTGGTGATCGTGGACCGGCTCGACGAGCCGCACCTGATCAACGGCTCGGCCGAGCGGATGCGGCAGGTGATCTGGCCGCTGCTCGACAACAAGTTTCTGAAGATGCCGGGGCTGGGGCTCAAGCTCCTGCTTCCCGAGGAGCTCTACCGGTTCATCGAACGGGAGGATGAGCAGTTCAATCAGCGGGCCCGGCTCGACAAGCAAAACCTCGTGCCGGCCCTGGCCTGGTCCGGGGAGACGCTCTACGACATCGCGTCCAGGCGCGTGCAGGCGGCCAGCGTGGGCAATCCGCCGGCCACGCTGGCTCAGCTGTTCGACGACTCGGTCGATCAGCGGCGGCTGATCGACGGGCTGCGGAGCCTGCGGGGGCCGCGGCAGCTGTTCAAGTTTCTCTATCGGCTGCTCGTGGCCCACTGCCATGCTCACACTGCCGAGCAGCCGGTCTATCGGATCCCGCTCGAGCGGTTCGAGACCACGCTGGCGGTGTTCCGCCGTGATCAAGACGCCTTCGACCGCGGGCTGGCCCCGCGGTAGCGGCGGCCTTACTCACGCGTCGCCAGCGGCAGGGCCCGCGGCAGCGTGGCGGCGAGGTTCGCGTCGAAGGACACGATCTCCGCCACCGGCAGGCCCGTGGCCGACGTGGCGACGGGAGCGGGAGCGGCGGGAGCGGAAGGAGCCCTGCCGGCTGGAGCGGCAGCCGGGGCGGGGACGGGCAGCGTGGGCTCGGGCTGCGACGCGAGCGGAATCCGAAACCGGGCCCCGCAGGTCGGGCAGACGCCCTTCCGGCCGGCCAGGTCGTCTTTGACCTTCACCCGGTGCTGATTCGGACAGTAAGCGACGATTCCCATCCCAGGTTCCGGTCGTACCGCTCCGATCCAGGAATTCCCGGCCAGTCCGCCGGCCTGCCGGCATCGTGCCGCCTCGGGCCCAGGATCGCAAGGGCGGCCCGCTGCTTGCCGCGGAGGCCGCCGAACCGTAGGCTCCAGAATCACTTTTCGAACCCGGCCGCCGGCAGGACGGTGGCTCGAGCATCCCCAGGAGGAGCGTTATGGCACGTCGCGAGCAGCCCCAGGAGCAGGAGCCGCAGGGCGACGAGGAGCAGGGGCCGCTCGAGATCGCGATCGTGGGCGATCTGACCGACAACGAGTCGGACCTCACGGAGCGAATCCTCGGCATCCAGCCGGGGGGAGAGTGCACGATCTACTTCGATTCCCCGGGCGGCAGCCCCTACTGCGCCATGTCGCTGGTGACGCTCCTCCGGCTGCGTGACATCCAAGGCACGGCGGTTGTGACCGGAGAATGCTCGTCGGCGGCCCTCTGGCCCTTCGCCACCTGCCGCCGCCGGCTCGTGACCCCCTACAGCGTGTTTCTCTTCCACCCGATGAAGTGGCAGAGCGAGGAGCACATCGGGATCCGCGAGGCGGCCGAGTGGTCGCGGCATTTCGCCGACCTCGAGCGGGAGATGGACGTGCTGCTCTGCGAACTGTTCGGCACGGCCGAGGAGCTGATTGCCGACTGGATCCGGACCCACCGCTACGTCACCGGTCGGGAGATGGCCGCGGCCGGCCTGGCGGAGATGGTGCCGCTCGCCCCATTGGCCCAGCCGGTGGTCGCCCGGGTCTGACGCCCGAGCGGCCGCCCGGTAGCGGCGGGATTCTATCCCGCCGGCCGGTTGACGACGCCCCACGTAGCGGCGGGATTCTATCCCGCCGGCCGGTTGACGACGCCCCATGTAGCGGCGGGATTCTATCCCGCCGGCCGGTTGACGTCGCCCCACGTAGCGGCGGGATTCTATCCCGCCGGCCGGTTGACGACGCGTTTCCAATGCCGCCGGTTTCGGCTGGCGACACCGCGCTGTCCGCAGGGTTAAAAACCCGCGGCTACGTTTGTCCGCAGGGTTGAAAACCCGCGGCTACGTTTGTCCGCAGGGTTGAAAACCCGCGGCTACGTTCGCCCGAGCGGCCGCCCGGTAGCGGCTCAGCGGTAGCCCTCGTGGCAGCCGTTGCAGGCCTTGGAGATCTCGCCGGCTGCCGAGCGGGCAGCGGCGTAGTCCTTTTTCTGGCAGGCTTCCCGGACGCGGACGGCCGCGTCCCGCATCCCGTGGGCGAACTCGAGATAGGAGTCATCGTCGTGGTCCTCGAAGTCGGGCAGCCCGATGGCCTCGCCGATGGCGGCCATGATCTCGGCCTCATGCACGAGGATGTCGAGCGACTTCTTGAACTCGCCCTCCGCTGAGAGTTGGGAGGCGATGGCCTTCTCGGCGAGCTCGAGCCGGGCCATCAGGGCGGGGCGGGCGGCCGTCTGGCTCCACTTGAAATCCTCTTCGCGGTCCGGCTTGCCCTTGGGAGTGTTGCCGTTGAGGAGCAGCTGCAGGTCTTCAATCCGCAATCGAGACTCATTGAAGGCCTGGTCGGTGGCCGTCTTGCAGTTGAAACCCGCCCGGGCGAACAGGTCACGGGCGGCGGCGGCATCCTTCTTCCAGCGGACGTCTTCGTCGTGGGCGGCGATCAGGCCGAAAGCCAGGGCGAGCATGCTGAAGGAATCGCGGGCCTGCTGGTAGCCGCCTCCCTTGAAGGTTGAGGGGCTGGCCACGGTCGGCAGCACGAGTTCCCGCTGCTCCTTGATCTCGTCCTCGAGCGTCTCGCCTGAGATCAGGGCCGACCACTTGAAAGCCCCGCCGGAGTCGCCCTCGGCCGGGCCGGTTGCCGGCCTGCCTCCGCCTGGCCCCGGGAGGGCGACGGGGCGGCCGCTGGTGGCGGCGAAGTCGGGCCGGTGGCCGGTGAGCTGGCTGAAGGCGTCGTCGTAGAAGGTGGCGGCGGTGGCCTTGTCCCACGAGGTGGGCGGGGCCGCCCGGCGATTGGGAGCCTGCGGCTTGGCGCCGGCCGCAGTCACAATGGCCAAACCCGAGAAGAGCAGGCTCAAGAGCATTGGCCGCCAGCGGAACAGGCTCGTTGGCCAGGGCATGCATTGGCGTGATTTCATGAATCACCGCTTTGCTTGTGGGGGAAGTCGTCTCATGAACCGTGAGCCCGCCGTTCCGGCCCGATCGCCGGACCAGGCCGGGGTCCCTCGCAACTCGCCTTTTCAGCGTACCACACGTCCCCCTCGGAATCGGCTTTTTGCCCGCCTTGATTCATCTTGACGCCCGCGGGGAGGTTCGCGAATCTCCGGCCCCGCTCCGGCTCCCGCCCGGGAGCGGCCCCTTCCTGGAGATCTGGCCCGTCATGCGTCGCTCCGCCCCCGTGTCGATCGGTTCTCTGGTCCGAACCCTGTGCAGTGGCCTGGCGCTGGTGGTCCTGGGCATGCCGGGTTGCTCTGCCGCGGGGCCTGCCGCGGGGGCGGCGGCACCTGCGGAGCGGACCGTGGTGGCCTTCCTGGAGGCGATCCGGCGGGGGAACGACGTCGCCGCTCGCGGGCTGTTGAGCGTCACCGCCCGCACCAAAACCGAGGAGTTGGGGCTTTCGGTCGCCCCGCCCGTCGAAGATACCGCCTCCTATGCGGTCAAGGGCAGCGAGGTCGTCAGCGATGACGGCGAAGTCGTGCACGTGGCGACAACCTGGACCGATACCGACCCCGATGGGTTTCAGACGACCGACAATGTCGTCTGGGTCGTGCGGCTCGATCCCGAGGGCTGGCGGGTGGTGGGGATGGCGATGCGGATCTTCGACGACCTGCCCCCCCTGCTGCTGAACTTCGAGGATCCCGAAGACATGCTCGCCAAGCAGGAGATGGTCGCTGCCGAGTTGCAGCGGCGGGCGACCGCTCCCCAGGCCGGGGCCCAGGCTCCCGCCCAGCCTCGGACGGCTGGCAATCCCGGCGGCCAGATCCGCCCTCTGGCACAGTAGAACCGGCATTCAGCCGGTCCTGAGCCCCGGAAAGCTGTCCGGCAAAAAGCCCGGGACCGGCATTTTTTCCGCAGCTTGCCCATGTTTCTTGACATAAGGCGGCCGGCTGATAGCCTATCCGCCTAGTTTCCTCGGTCGGAAAAGTTTGCCCATTCGTCGTGTTTTACGGCAGTACTGGGCTTCCGGTCGGGGGTTCGAGACATCGGTTTCTGCGGTCCGGTGGCCGTCCCGGATCGGGGTTCCATTCGTGACGGCTTCGCGGACGCGCCTGTGTCCGGTTTTTCCCTCGTGGAGGTTTCTCAATGAAGCGTTTTCTCGGTTTCTCGCTCGCGATGTTCTTCGCGCTGGTTGCCATCGCCCTCGTTGGCGGTGACAGCGGCGCGGTGGCCGGCCACGGCTGCCATGGTGGTCGCGGTTGCCATGGTGGCGGCCTGCTCGCCAAGCTCCATGCCTGCCATGGCCGCGAGCGGTGCCACGGTGGCCGCGAGCGGTGCCACGGTGGTGGCCTGTTCGGTAAGCACCGTGGTTGCCACGGTGAGGTTGCCGCTGACTGCGGCTCGTGCGGCGAGGCTGCCAGCGACTGCGGCTCGTGCGGCGAGATGGCCAGCGATTGCGGCAGCTGCGGCGAGGTCATGAGCAGCGGCTGCAGCGGCTGCGGCGGCGAGGTTGTCAGCGGCGGCTGCGCCGGTGGCGACTGCGGTGGCGAGGGCGTGATCGTGTCCGAGGGCGTGCCGACCGAGGTTGCCCCCGCCAATGAGGCTCCGGCTGCCCCGGCCGCAGCCGACGAAGCCTGATTTCTTCAGGGTTCTGATCGCCTGATCGATCAACCGGGCCTCCCGCAAGGGAGGCCCGGTTTTTTCTTGGTCTCATCCTGGCCGTTGCGCTGCGGCATCCCCTGGCTCCCCCCCCCCCCCCGCCTGTCTCGCTAGTCAAAAC
>CAYRNG010000164.1:0-8956 GCA_964425395.1 uncultured Candidatus Kuenenia sp.
CGCCGCCCCCGCCAGGCCCGACGCTCGTGCCGCCAGCGGCGGTGGACTCGGCGGCGGCCCCGCCATCGTTCGTCCTGCCGCGTCAGGGCGACCAGCCCCGCCCCGGCAGCGGTGGCCACGACCGCGACCGCCCAGAGCATGCCCAGCCCCAGGGCCACCCATCGGCAGGCGGCGGCCGCGGTGGCGTCGCCCACCGCCGCCAAGACGGCGGCCGTTCCCAGCGTCACCGCCAGGACGATGGGGAGCAGGAGCGTGCCGGCCAGGCTCGTGATGAGCCAGCGGCGGAGCGATCGGTGCATGGATGGATGGTCGCCAGGCGGGTCGGCTGCAGGAGGACGGGCTCGTATGGATCGGGACCGGGCGGCCCCGGCCCAGCCCCGCGGGAGCCGGAAAACCATCCCGAATTCTCCCGTCGGGCTCCCGGCCGCGTCAAGCGGCTTGGGCGGGGAATATCGAGCCTGTGTCAGCCCGCGAGGGTCATCCCGACTCGTAGCCGCGGGTTTTCAACCCGCGGGCAATTCGACGATGCTCACGAGAGACGGACGCTTCGGACGGGCGAAGTCAACTGGCCGGCGGGATATAATCCCGCCGCTCGAAAGGAGAGTCTGCTCGTGCCACCAAGAAAGCCTCCTGCGGATCGCGACCGGCCGCCCGCTCGGCGACGGCTCCGCGCCGCGGGCGGGATCGCCCTGCTCGCAGCCCTGGTGCCGGCCAGCCTTCAGGCCGACCGGGTGGAACTCGCCGATGGCCGGGTGCTCGAGGGCCGCTTCGCCCGGCTGCCCGGCGTGGCGATCGATCCGGTCGAGGCGGCCCAGCGGCCCTCTTCGCCCAGCGAGCCGATCCTGATGTGCGACGACGAGCTCGTCCGCACGATGGTCTCCAAGCGGCAGGTCCGCTCGGTCGAGGAGGCCGTCGTCGATCCCGGCATGGAGCGGATCCGAATTCCCCAGCGGGTGCCCGATGGGGGCCGGCTGGTGGCGGGCATCGGCGGGATCCTCGCCACCACGCCGTTCGACGAGTATGGCCGCCGGGTGCTCTCGCTGGCCACGGCCTCCGGCCGGCTCGACGTCGTGCAGGGGATCACCGAGATCACCCCCCGCTGGACCCGGGTGCAGGGGGTGCAGACCGAGAAGCCGCTCCAGCTCGACATGCGGATGGCCACCAGCTCCATTCCCCGCGACGTGCTCGAGCGGGTGATCGCCAAGCAGGTCGATCCGAAGAGCGCCGACGACCGGCTCCGGGTGGTCCGCCTGCTGATGCAGGCCGAGCGGTTCGACGACGCCCGCCAGGCGCTCGACGATGTGTTGGGCTCGTTTCCGGAACTGGCCGACCTGGCCAAGGAGCGGACCACGCTCGGCCGCCGGGCCGCCCGGCAGCTGCTCGACGAGATCGTGGCCCGGTCGCTCGTCGGCCAGGATCGGCTGGCCATCTCGCTCCTGGAGTCGTTTCCGGCCGAGCACGCCGACGGCGAGCTGCTCGAGGAGGTGCGGGAGCTCCGCGACGCCTACCGGACCCGCCGCGGGCAGGCGGCGATGCTCGTGGCGGCAATCCGCGAACGGGTCGCCCGCCTGGAGGGAGACGAGGCCCGGGAGGCCGCGGCGGCGGTGGACGAAATCCAGCGGGAACTGTCGTTTAACACGCTCGACCGGCTGGCGACCTTCGCGCGGGTGGGGCTCGATCCGGCCCTGCCGGCCGACCGGTCGGTGGCGATCGCGATCAACGGCTGGCTCGAGGGGGCGGCCTCCGGCGACAGCAACCTGAAGCTCGCCCTCTCGGCGGTGCGGCTGCGAAACCAGCTCCGCGACTACCTCGCCACCGCCCCGGCCGAGGCCGACCGGCGGCGGCAGTTGCTGGCGAGCATGCGGCAGGAAGAGGCCTTCGCCGCGGCCAGCCTCGCCGGGCTGGCTGCCGCCATGCGGCCCCCGGTCGCTCCCCCGCCCCCCACCGGCCCCGGCCTCCACGAGCTCGAATTGCCCGGCCCCGCGGGGGAGGAGCCGGTCCGCTGCCTGGTTCAACTGCCGCCCGAGTACGACCCGCTCCGCCGCTACCCCGCGGTGGTCTCGCTCCATGCCTCCTGGTCGAGCCCCCTCAACCAGATCGAATGGTGGGCGGGGATGCCCGGCCCCGACGGCGTCCGGCAGGGGCAGGCGGCCCGGCACGGCACGATCGTGATCGCGCCGGCCTGGGGCCGCGAGCACCAGGCGGCCTACGAGTATTCCGCCCGGGAGCATGCCGCCGTCCTGACCGCGGTCCGGGGGGCACTCAAGAGCTTCTCGATCGACACCGACCGGCTCTTTCTCTCGGGCCACTCCCTGGGCGGCGACGCCGCCTGGGACATCGCCCTGGCCCACCCCGACCTGTGGGCCGGCCTGGTGGCGATCGTCCCCGGAGCCGGCCGCTACGTTACCCACTACTGGCCCAACGCGGCCAGCCTGCCGGTCTACATCGTGGGGGGCGAGCTCGACCGGAGCCGCCTCCAGCAGAACGCCACCGACCTCGATCGCTACTTCGCCAAGGGCTTCGACGCCACCTACGCCGAGTATCGCGGCCGGGGCCACGAGCATTTCTCCGACGACATCGTGCGGATCTTCGACTGGCTGGGCCGGAAGCGGCGGACCCCCTTTCCCAAGGAGTTTTCCGCGGTCTCGTTTCGCCCCGGGGACCGGTTCTTCTGGTGGGTGGAGCTGGAGAACCCGCCGCCGCGGACGGTCGTCCTGCCCGAGCAGTGGCCGCCCCCCACCGGCTCCCGGCCGCTCACGATCGACGGCAAGAAGGCGATCACCAACTCGGTCACCGTCCGCTGCGGGGCCGAGCGGGTGCGGGTCTGGCTGTCTCCCGAACTCGTCGATTTCACCCAGCCCCTGACCGTCACAATCGACGGCCAGAAGGCCCACAAGGGCCCGCTCGATCCCGACCCGGCCGTCATGCTCGAAGACCTCCGCCTGCGGGGCGACCGTCAGCATCCTTTCTGGGCGGCCGTCGACTCGGTCCGCGGCCGCCGGAGCGAATGAAAAAGGGGACGCAGCTCATTTCCGTCCCGGACGGAAATGAGCTGCGTCCCCTTTTTCGCTACCGGCCGACGGGCGTGGCCGGGTTGCGGGCGACGCCCGGCTCAGGCTGGCCGGAGCGGGGCAGCACGACGCCGGTCAGCAGCCAGCCTTCCGGCAGGCTCTCGAGCACCGTGCCGACCGTCCCGAAATACTTCCGCACCTCGTCGAAGTCGGGCAGCGAGCTGCCGTCGATCTTCTGCTGGCGGACGCTGCCCGGCTTGCCGTCGCCGAGGAACCCGTTGAGCAGCTGGCCGAACATGCTCTTCGACTTGGGCATCGCGCCGCTCTTCAAGAGCTCGTAGGCCGGCCGGATCGACTCCTCCTCGCGGCCGAACGAGCGGGCGGCGACGTCGCCGGGGGCGTAGCGGGCCAACTCCACCATCATGGTCCGGAAGTCACCCGCGGCGGCCAGCGAATCTTCGCCTCCGCCGGCGGCGAGCACCTTCTCGAGGATGTCGCGGTGCGAGGCGATCAGGAGGTGGCCATGGGCCACGGTGACCGCCGCATGGGGCAGGAGTTTCTCCTCCTTCTCGCGGAGCCGCTGGCGGCGGCCGGCGGCCGCGTCGTCGTCGGCGTGGGTGACGGCGCCGCCGGGCGTCTCAACCTCGAGCTTGGGGATCGCATGCGAGCGGTCCACCAGCTCCCAGGCCGTCCGGCCGCCGATCTCGATCTGGGCCATGTCACCGTCGGCGTTCATCACTTTGGCGATCGTGGCCGCCACCCGGGACTCGTCCTGGCAGGCCACCGCGATCACCAGCCGCTCGGAGTCGGTGCCCAGGGGCTCGACATGATCGGTGAGCAGCGAGATCCGGCTCCCCAGGCTGGCGATCAGGTCCTTTTCGACGTCGATCTGGGGACCGTCGGGATCCTCCTTGAGCGAGGCGATCACGTCCTCGAAGACTCCCTTGTCGCCGACCACGTCGTCCACGAGCGACTCAGCCGCGGCGAAGGCTGTCTGGATGTCCCACTGGAGGGCGAACCAGCCGTCGGCATCCCGCGGCACCCAGGCGGGCGGGACCATGTCGCCGGCGGCCGGGAACCTGAGCATCCGGGCGGCGAGATTGAAGCGCTCGGGCGAGTCGGGCTGCCGGCCCTCGAGCGGCGGGGCGAAGAAAAGCGTGTGGTGCCGGACGGCGTGAGGCCCCTCGCTGAAGGCCAGCAGGCCACCGGCACCCTGCACGGCATCGAAGCCCTGCCGGTCGAGGATGTCCACGAAGTCGGGGCCCTTCTTCTTTTCGCGGGGCGGATTGGCCTCCTGCCAGAGCCGGGCGAATGCCAACGGCTCTACGAACCACTTGAGCGGAGCGGTGGAGGCGGGCAGGGCCTCGCCGCAGCGGCCCACTACCTTGGCGAAGGCGGGCCGGCCGGCGAGGTTGTCGGCCCGGCCCTTGGCCAGAACGGTGAAGGCCTGCCCGACCTGGACGGCATCGTCACCGACCACGAGTGCCGACGGGGCCAGGGCGAAGGCCACCCGGCGATCGCGGGGGGCCGTGGCCCGCCGCTCGTCCTGTTCCGGGGGCAGCTGGTAGACGGTCAGCTCGGCCGGCGCGTCGGCGAGCGCAATCTTGGTGGCCTTCCGCTCCACCAGCCGCTCGCCGATCTGGGTCACGAGGCGGCGGGCCGTCTCCTCGTGGCCGGTGGTATCGACCAGGAGCACCGTCGCCATCCGACCCGCCTGGGGCTCGATGGCGGCGACCGCGAGTTCGCCCCCGACGATGGCCGCCAGGTCGTCGAGCGTGAGCCCGAGCTTGGCGAGCCGCTGCTGGCTGTTGCTCGAGATCTGATCCTTGCAGCTGTCGATGAAGGCCGACATCGCCGGGTCGGCAACGAGCTGGCCGTATTGGGAGCGGTCGAACCGCTCTCGGAAGCCCTGCGGGTCGGGGATGCTCAGCCAGGCCCGCGTGGTCGCGGGAAACACCTTCTCGCTGGCCACGAATCCGCCCGCCGCCGCCGGCAGGGAGGCCAACACCACGCCGCAGGCCGCCAGGGCGAGCCATCGGGTCACTGCTCTCAGGGAAAATCCAACCACGGCGGAGCTCCTGGAAAGACTGGCGGAATCGTCATCATCTGCACGACGCACAGAACAGTTATCGGGCGCCGGCCCGGCAATTCTCGACATCGAGTCATCGGCAGCTGCTTCCGGGCGGGAAACCCTGACGGCTGCGGCCTCTGGGCAGTCTGGCAGGATCATCCCCAGGGCTCAACACCGACTTGACTGGGCGATTCCGGCCGCTGCCAGGGCCGCGGCGGCGTAGAGCACCGCTCGGGCGAGTCGGCCCCGCGGGCCGGCGGCGGCCAGGGCGGCCAGGATCAGGCCGGCGGCGGCAGCCAGGCAGCCCAGGGCCACCAACGGGCCTCCGACCCGCGGCGGTGCCGACGACGACGGCACGAGGATCGCGACCACGGCCGGCCAGCCCAGAAAGGCCACCGCCGAGGCCGTTAGGAGGCCGGCCCGCCTGAGTGAGCCGGGCAGCGGACCGCGGCCGGCCGCCGACCGGACCACGCGACCGCCGACCAGTCCCCCGGCCGCCGCGGTTGCCGGCGGCACGGCAAGCACCAGCAGCCAGCCGCAGGCCAGGGCCGCATACAGCCAGGCGGTCTCGGGTGCGAGAAAGTAGCAGCCCGCCATGGCCACGAGTGACGTGGCCAGGGCCGTGGTCACGAGGCTCGCCGGCATCGCGAACATGCCCGCCGGCCAGCGCGACCCTGCAGCGCCGAGAGATCCCTGCTCCTCGGTCGGGTCCTGACCAGTGGTCCACCATCCAGCAGCCAGCAGCAGCCAGGCAGCCAGGGCCGCCATCGCCTGGGAGAGCGGGGCCGCCGAGATCGCCATGGCTGCCAGCAGGCCGCTCGCCGCCGCGGCGCCGGCGAGCGCGAGGCCGATTCCGACTGCGGCCACCGGGCCGGCGAGAGCCGTGGCCGCGGCGCTGGCACCGCCGGTCGCGAGGATCGAGGCCGGCAGCATGAGCGTCGCCACCGCGACGGAGCCGGGGGCCGGGCTTGCCCCGAAGCCCGCCACGATGCCGAGCAGGCAGCCCGCAAGCGGCCAGGCCAACCGCACGAGCCGAACCGCCGCCATCCACCCCTCCCGCTCCGCGAGCTGGCGGGGGAAATCACCGCTCGCGGCAGAGGCGAGGAGGCCGCCCGTGGCGATCGCCAGCGGCACCGCCAGCCCGGCCTCGGCCGCAGCCAGCCTGACCACGAGCCAGCCGCAGCCGAAGGCCGCCGCGAGGGCGACCCAGGCCGCTGCCGAGCGGGCCTCGAAGCGCACGAGCAGCCGAACCACGGCGGCCGGCGGCAGCCGGCCCTCCGCCGGCCGCCGGAACCGCTCAATCCGAGCCACGGGGCCGCACTCGTCCCTGCACCCGCAGGGGCAGGCCGAGGATCCGCAGGAATCCCTCGGCGTCGGTCTGGTCGTAGGAGCCACCGGCCTCCATCGAGGCGATCGCCGCGTCGTAGAGGCTCTGCTCGCTCTCCCGGCTCTTGACGAGCATGTTGCCCTTGTAGAGGTTGAGTTCGACCCGGCCGCTGACGGGCCGCTGGGCCTCGCGGATGAAAGCCGCGAGCGCGTCCATCTTCGCGCAGTACCAGAATCCGTAGTAGACCGCCTCGGCGACCTCGGGTGAGAGCCGGTCGCGGAGGTGAACCAGATCGCGGTCAAGGGTGAGCTGTTCGACGAGCCGGTGGGCCTCGTAGAGGAGCGTCATCCCGGGGGCCTCGTAGACGCCGCGGCTCTTCATCCCGACCAGCCGGTTCTCGACGATGTCGGTCCGGCCGATCCCGTGTCGGCCGCCGATCTCGTTGAGGGCCAGCACGATCTCGTGGGCCGCCAGCCGCCGGCCGTTGACCGCCACCGGCACCCCGGCCGCGAACTCGATGGCCACCGTCTCGGGCGTGTCGGGCGCCTTCTGGGGCGCGACGGTCATCCCAAACTCGACCAGCGCGAAGCCGTCGGTCGTGAGCTCCTCGAGCAGCCCGGCCTCGTAGCTCGTGTGGAGGCAGTTTTCATCGGAGCTGTAGGGCTTCGACTTCGACGCCTTGACGGGAATATTCTTCTGCTCGCAGAACTCGATCAGCTCCTGGCGGCCCGGGAAGCGGTCGCGAAATTCGGCGATCCGCCACGGGGCGAGGACCGTGATCGCCGGGTCGAGGGCCTCGGCGGCCAGCTGGAAGCGGCACTGGTCGTTGCCCTTGCCGGTGGCCCCGTGGGCGAACACCGTGCAGCCCTCGCGGTGGGCGATCTCGACGCAGACCTTGGAGATCAGCGGCCGGGCGATCGAGGTGCCCAGCAGGTAGGTGCCCTCGTAGCGGGCCTGCCACTGCATGACGGGAAAGGCGAAGTCGCGGCACAGTTCCTCCCGCACGTCGACAATCAGCGCCTCGACCGCCCCGCAGTCTCGCGCCTTCTTGAGAATCGCCTCCCGATCTTCGCAGGGCTGCCCGAGATCGACATACACCGCCACCACGTCATAACCCTGCTCGATCAGCCACCCCAGAATCACCGAGGTGTCGAGCCCGCCCGAATACGCCAGCACACACTTGTTTTTCAAAGACATCAGAGCTTTCTATGGGTTGAAGGGGTTGCCTGTGCCAATCGAGCCGGCGTTGGAAACCGAAGCGTAGGCATACCGAAAGGGGACAGTCCCCGCGGCGGGGACAGTCCCCGGGGAGCGTCCGGCGAGATGGCACGGGCAACCCCGGCCCCTCCGCTTGACCCGAATAAACCGATGCTCCGCCTCTCCGCAAGGCCGTGCTCACACCTCGTGAACCAACGCCATATTGTGCCCACCGGTACCGAAACCGGAACCCGCCACCAGCAAAATCCGGTCGCCAGGCACCACCCGACCCTCCCGCAGGCCCCACTGGCAGACGTGCTCGAGCAGGGCCTCGGTGTCGGGGGAGGCGGCCCCGGCCAGCGGTGTCACGCCCCAGTAGAGGGCCATCTGCCGGAGCGTGGCCGGCTCGTCGGAGACGCCCCCCGTGGGCCCCGCCCCCCGCCGCTTGGAGCGGGCGATCGCCGAGAGCCCCGACTTGCTGGCCACCACGAACAGCTTGGCGTCGAGCTCGCCGGCGATCCGGCTGGCCCCGTCCACGACGGCCTGGGTGATCGGATGGAGCCCCTCGACCAGGAACTCCGGGGCCGGCAGAAACTCCTGCACCGGCACGCCGGCCGAGCCCCGCTCGGCCAGGAACCGGCCTTCCATGTACCGCCAGCGGTCGGCGAGATACTGCTTCTCCGTCTCGCGAGCGATCCGCCGCATCATCTCGACCACCAGCCGGGGATGCTCGCCGATGGCCGTCTCGCCGGAGAGCATGCAGGCGTCGGCGCCGTCGAGGATGGCGTTGGCCACGTCGGTGGCCTCGGCCCGGGTCGGCCGGCGGGCGTGCTGCATGCTGTCGAGCATCTGGGTCGCCACGATCACCGGCTTTTGATACCGCTGGCAGGCGCGGATGATCCGCTTCTGCACCATCGGCATGCTGGCCACGTCGGTCTCCACGCCGAGGTCGCCGCGGGCCACCATCACCGCGTCGGCCGCTTCGACGATCGACTCGAGGTTGTCGATCGCCTCCCGCTTCTCGATCTTGGCCACCACCTTGGCCGCGGAGCCGCGAGTGCGAAGCAGCTCCTTGAGCAGCTTGACCTCGACCGCCGAGCGGACGAACGACAGGCTGACAAAATCGGCGCCGGCCGCAGCGGCCCACTCGGCGTGCTGCCAGTCGGCGGCGCTCATCGCGGCCACCGAGAGCCGCACGCCCGGCAGGTTCACCCCCTGGCGGCTGCGGACCGTGCCCCCTTGGACGACGCGACAGCGGACGTGGTCGGCGTTGCGCTCCGTGACCACGAGGCTGATCGTACCGTCGGCGAGCATCACCGAGTCGCCCGGTGAGAGCTCGTCGACCAGCGG
>CAYRNG010000165.1:0-1820 GCA_964425395.1 uncultured Candidatus Kuenenia sp.
CGGCCGAACTCGCCCCCCCAGACCACGAGCGTCTCGTCGAGCATTCCCCGCCGCTTGAGATCGGCCACCAGCGCCGCCGAGCCCTGGTCGGTGGCCCGGCAGTTGTTCTTCACGTTGCCGGCCACGTCGGAGTGGGCGTCCCAGCCCTCGTGGTAGATCGTCACGAACCGCACGCCCCGCTCCACCAGCCGACGGGCCACGAGGCAGGCCCGGGCGAAGCTCGCCTCCTCGGCCTTGCAGCCGTAGAGGGCGAGCGTCTCGGGCGATTCATCGGCCAGGTTCATAAGCTCAGGGGCCGAGGTCTGGAGCCGGTGAGCCATCTCGTAGGCGGCGATCCTCGTCGCGATCTCGGGGTCTCCGTCGGCGGCCAGCCGGCGGCGGTTGAGCGTGGAGACGAGCGAGAGCGTGTCGGCGGCCAGCCGGTCGTCGGCCCCCGCAGGGGAAGCGACGTTGAGGATCGGCGGGCCGGCGTTGCGGAACCGGGTGCCGGTGTAGACGCTCGGCAGAAAACCGCTCGACCAGTTGGCGCTGCCGCCGCTGAGCCCCGAGCCCGTGCTCATCACCACGAAGGCGGGCAGCTCGTCGCTCTCGCTGCCCAGGCCGTAGGTGACCCACGAGCCCATGCTCGGCCGGCCCGGCTGGGCGAAGCCGCAGTTCATGAAGATCTGAGCCGGTGCATGGTTGAACTGGTCGGTCCGGCAGCTCTTGACCAGGGCGATCTCGTCCACGACCGTCGCGAGGTGGGGGAGCATTTCCGAAAGCTCGGCCCCGCTCTGGCCGTGGCGGGCGAACCGATACCGCGGCCCGAGCACGGCGGCGTCAGGCCGGATGAAGGCGTACCGCTGGCCGCCGATCACCTCCGGCGGAAGCGGCTTGCCCTCGATCGCGGCCAGCTTGGGTTTGTGGTCGAAGAGTTCGAGTTGGCTCGGGGCCCCGGCCATGAACAGCTGGATCACGGCCTTGGCCCGGCCGGAGAAGTGAGCCGGCCGCGGAGCCAAGGGCCCAGCGGGCAGGCCCGCCGCCGCCGGCTGCCGCAGGGCCCCGCTCAGCAGGCCGGCCAGGGCGATCTTGCCCACGCCGATCCCGCAGTCGGCGAAGAAATGCCGCCTTGTGATCGCGAGGAGGGACCGTGAGTGGTGGTGCGGGTTTGCGCTCGGCATGGGTGGCTCCGACTCAAGTGGTGCGGCGGGGGTGAAAGCCTTCGTCGCTGTGGATATTTCGCTCGACTTTGGGTGGCAGTTCATGGCTTCGGGAGGCGAAATCTCCAAGGCTCCTCCGGCTTCCACCCCGCCGCTGCGATGCGGATCAGCCAGTGGTGCGGCGGGGGTGAAAGCCTTCGTCGCTGTGGATATTTCGCTCGACTTTGCGTGGCAGTTCATGGCTTCGGGGGGCGAAATCTCCAAGGCTCCTCCGGCTTCCGCCCCCGCCGCTGTGACGCGGATTGGGGGGCAGGTCATCTCTTCACGATTGTTTCGTCGAGGTTCATGAGCGCCCGGGCCACGAGGGTCCAGGCGGCGCGTTCCGGGGCGGTGGCGTCGGGTTCGCCGCCGGCGAGTTGAGTGGCGTCGAGTTCACCGGCGGCCAGCCGCCGTCGCTGCTCGGTGAGGTAGGCGAGCAGCGGCGTTGCCTCGTCGGGCTCGAGCCGTCGCGAGAAGAGCCGCTCCGCCAGGGCGTCGAGCCGGGCGGCATCGTCGTCACCGGCGGCGACGGCCACGCGGCCGAGGGCCTGGGCGATCTCGAGAAACATCGGATCGTTCAGGAGCGTCAGCGCCTGGAGCGGCGAATTGGAGATCTCGCGGCGGGCGATGCAGGCCTCGCCG
>CAYRNG010000166.1:0-3836 GCA_964425395.1 uncultured Candidatus Kuenenia sp.
GGCGACATCATCACCCGCGACCAGTTCGGGGCCTTTGAACTGCAGCTCGAATACCGGATTTCTCCCGGCGGCAATAGCGGGATCATGTTCCACGTCACCGAGGAGGAGCCGCAGCCCTGGAAGACCGGCCCCGAGGTGCAGATCCTCGACAACGCGGCCGGCAAGGATCCCCAGAAGGCTGGCTGGCTCTACCAGCTCTACGCCCCGACGGTGCCCGGCTGGATTCGGAAGCTCGAGGAAGAGGCGGGCCGGCAGCCGCCTGAGCACCTCGACGCGACGCGGCCGGCCGGCGAGTGGAACCACGTCTATCTGAGAGTCGCCCCCGGCGGCGGCGAGGTGGCCGTCAACGGCGTCGTCTACGAGCGGTTCACGAAGGGGAGCCGGGACTGGCACGAGCGGGTGGCGAAGAGCAAGTTTGCGGCCTTCGAGAAATTCGGCCGGGCCGACCGGGGCCACATCTGCCTCCAGGATCACGGCGACCTCGTGGCCTTCCGCTCGATCAAGGTCCGGGAACTCCCCGAGGACGGCAGCCCGATCCCGTTCGAGGACGGCATCGCGGCCGTCGAGGCGGTGCCGGCCTTCCCCGAGGCCACCTGGGAGGGCTGGTCGCCCGAGTCGGCCGACGGCACGCCGGTGGTGCCGCTGCGGCCGCTGGTGGTGACCCACGCCGGCGACGGCACCGGCCGGCGGTTCGTGCTCGACCAAGCGGGGATGATCCACGTCTTCAGGCCGGGCTCAGTGGCCGGAAAGCTGTTTCTCGACCTCCGGCCCGGCACCTCGCCCTGGGCCAAGTACAACGAGGAGGGCCTGCTCGGCCTCGCGTTTCATCCGAAGTTCAAGGACACCGGTGAGTTCTTCGTCACCTACAGCCTCGCGGGGGACCAGCGGGTCGAGCACCTCGCCCGGTTCAGGGTGAGGGCCGACGACCCCGACCGGGCTGACCCGGCGAGCGAGGAACTCGTGCTCGCGGTCGAGCAGCCGTTCTGGAACCACAACGGCGGCTCGATCGCCTTCGGCCCCGACGGGTTTCTCTACTGGGCGTTGGGCGACGGCGGCAGCCGCGACGACCCCTTCGGCAACGGCCAGAAGCTCGACACCCTGCTCGGCAAGATCCTCAGGCTCGACGTCGATCGCCGCGCCGACGGCCGGGCCTACGCGATCCCCGCCGACAATCCGTTCCTGGGCCGGGCCAACGCCCGGGGCGAGATCTTCGCCCTCGGCTTCCGCAACCCCTGGCAGATCGCCTTCGACCCGGCGACGGGCAACCTCTGGGCCGCCGACGTGGGGCAGGACCAGTGGGAGGAGGTGAACGTGGTGACCAAGGGGGGCAACTACGGCTGGAGCCACCGCGAGGGGACGCGGCCATTCGGCAACCGGCCCGCCGCCGCCGGCCCGCTCATCGACCCGGTCTGGGAGTACGACCACCAGATCGGCAAGAGCATCACCGGCGGCTTCGTCTACCGCGGCCGGGCGATTCCCGAGCTCGTCGGGGCGTATCTCTACGGCGACTTCGTCTCCGGCCGGCTCTGGGCCCTGAAGCTCGACCAAGCCACGGGCAAGGCGACCAACGTCGAGATCCCCTGGAGCGGCCTGCCGATCTTCGGCTTTGGCAGCGACGCCGACGGCGAGGCCTACGTGCTCACGAGTTCGCCGACCGGCCAGGGCGTGTTTCGCCTGGCCCCCCGCGGGGCAGACTTGTAGGGGGAGGATTTTGGCAGGTTGCAAACCTGCCCCCCGTCGGCAGGTTGCAATCCTGCCCGGCGGTTCGGCTACGATTGCGGGCTTTCGACCCGCTCTGCCCCGCCCTCCATGACCGAACTCGCCAAGCACTACGACCACCGGGCCGCCCAGGCCCGCTGCCGCGATCTCTGGGACTCCGCCCGCACCTGGCACGCCGAGCCGCCGGCTCCCGGCACGCCGCCCGGCCGGGTGTTCTCGATCGTGATCCCGCCGCCGAACGTGACCGGCGCGCTGCACCTCGGCCACGCCCTCAACAACACGCTTCAGGACATCCTCGTCCGGGCCCGACGAATGCAGGGCTACCGCACGCTCTGGATGCCGGGCACCGATCACGCCGGGATCGCCACCCAGGCGGTGGTCGAGCGGCGGCTTCTGGAAGAGAAAAAACGCTCCCGCCACGACCTCGGCCGCGAGGCGCTGGTCGCGCGGATCTGGGCCTGGAAGGAGCAGTATGAGAAGCGGATCCTGGGCCAGCTTCGCGACCTGGGGGCCTCCTGCGACTGGGATCGGACCCGGTTCACACTCGACGAGCAGTGCGCGGCGGCCGTCCGGGAGGCGTTCTTCCGGCTGTTTGAGCAGGGCCTCGTCCGCCGCGGCAAGCGGCTCGTCAACTGGGACACCTTCCTCCAGACGGCCGTCAGCGACGACGAGGTCTTTCACGAGGAGGTAAAGGGCCACTTCTGGCACATCCGCTATTCAGTGATCGATCCCCAGGCCGGCGAGCCCGTGAGCGTGACCGTCGCCACCACCCGCCCCGAGACGCTCCTCGGCGACACGGCGGTGGCCGTGCATCCCGATCCGGCCGCGGCGCTCGCCGCCGTGGAGCGGGAGCTCCAGGCGAAGCGAGCCGCCGCGGCCTCCAAAGAGCAGCCGGCCATCGACGCGGCCCTCGACGACCTCGCCGCCCGCCGCCGCGACCTGCTGCCGGCCCTCGAGACGCTCGCGGCCATGGCGCGAGCGGGCCGGCAGGTGCGGCTGCCTCTCCTGGGCCGGGCGATTCCGCTGGTGGCCGACGAGTGGGCCAAGCCGGAACTCGGCAGCGGCTGCGTCAAGATCACGCCGGCCCACGACCCCAACGACTACGATGTGGGCCTCCGGCAGCGGCTGCCGATGGTGAACATCCTCAATCCCGACGGCACGCTCAACGAGGCGGCCGGCCCCTACGCCGGCCTCTCGATAAAGAAGGCCCGTCAGCAGGTCGTGGCCGACCTCGAGGCCGCCGGCCAGCTCGAATTGGTCGAGGACCGGCTCATCGACCTGGCCCACTCCGACCGCTCGAAGACCCCGATCGAGCCCTACCTGGCCGACCAGTGGTTCATCCGGATGGCCGAGATCGCCCAGCCGGCGATCGACGCCGTGGCGGGCGGGCAAATCCGGATCGTCCCCGACCGCTACGCCAAGGGCTACCTCGACTGGCTCTCCGAGAAGCGTGACTGGCCCGTGAGCCGCCAGCTCTGGTGGGGCCACCGGATCCCGATCTGGCACGTGGCCGGCGTTGCCGAGAGCGATCTGGCGGCCGCCTTCGCCGGCCACCCCGGCGTCGCCTGGCGGAGCGACGAGGCCGGCGGCTGGTTCGTCTGCTCTTCCTCCGAACCGCTCCCGATCGAGACGGTCGCTGGAAAACCGCTGGTGCGGGATCCCGACGTGCTCGACACCTGGTTCTCCTCGGCTCTCTGGCCCCACTCCACGCTCGGCTGGCCGGCCGCCACGCCCGAGCTCGCGGCCTTCTATCCCACGAGCACGCTCGTCACCAGCCGCGACATCCTCACCCTCTGGGTGGCCCGGATGGTGATCATGGGGGTGTTCGACACCGGCGAGATCCCCTTCCGCGAGGTCTCGATCCACCCCAAGATCCTCGATCGCTACGGCGAGACGATGAGCAAGAGCAAGGGCAACGGCGTCGATCCGGTCGACGTGATCGAGGCCCTCGGCGCCGACGCCCTGCGGTTCGCCCTGGCCGGGATGGCCACCGAGACCCAGGACGTGCGGATGCCGGTGGATTTCCAGTGCCCTTCCTGCGGTCACTTGGTCGAGCAGACCACCGGCAACCGCACCAAGCCCCGGCTCGACTGCCCGAAGTGCGGCAAGCCCTTCCG
>CAYRNG010000167.1:0-1890 GCA_964425395.1 uncultured Candidatus Kuenenia sp.
CTTTCCGGCCGGCACGTCGATTTCGACCTGCTCCCCCACCTTGCGGCCCAGGAAGCCCTGGGCCAGGGGGCTGGCCACGTTGATCCGGCCGGCGTCGAAATCCTCCTCGCCGGCGCCGACCAAGACGTATTCCTCCTCGTCGTTGAACTTCAGGTCTTTCACCCGGATCGTGGCCCCGAACACCACCTCGTCGCCGGCCTCCTTGGCCCGCTCCACGATCACCGCCCGGGCCAGCTTGTCGCGCAGGACGTTGATCTTGGCCTGGAGCATCCCCTGGCTCTCGCGGGCCCCGTGATACTCGGCGTTTTCACTCAGGTCCCCCTCGCTCCGGGCGGAGGCCACCCGCTGGGCCAGCTTGGGCATCTCCACCGTCTCGAGGTCTTCGACCTCCGCCTTGAGCTTGTCGTAGCCGGCCCGGGTCATCGGGATGCGATCGGACATGAAAGGTCTCCAGGAACGAACGTGAGCCGCCCGCAGGCCCGCAGGGGCCGGGGCCTATTCGGGCGTGTAGAGCAGCCTGCCGCAACTCCGGCAGGTGACGATCCGGCCGGCCAGAAGCTCGGAGAGCATGTTGCTGGTGATCTGCTGATGGCAGCCACCGCAGCTCCGGCCGTCCACCGCCGCCATGCCGTCGGCCCCCTTGTGCCGGATGACGCGGTCATACCGCTCGCGGAAGTCGTCGGCCAGCTCCCGCTCGAGCGTCTCGAGATCGCCGCGGATCCGGGCCACCTCGGCGTCGAGCTGATCCTTCTCCCCGGCCACCTTCGCCTCCTCGGCGGCTTTGGTCTGGGCCGCGACGCGGATGGCGGCCTCCGCCTCCGGAACCGCCGGCTTGAGGCTGTCGATCCGCTCGAGGGCCTCGAGGATCTCGTCTTCGAGCACCTTGGTGGCCATCCGGTCGGCGGCCACCTGGTCGCGGAGGGTCTGGTATTCGCGGTTGGTCTTGCAGGCGTTGAGCTTGCCTTCGAGGTCGGCGATCTTGGCCTCGGCCGACTTCAGCTGCAGCTGCTTGCCATCGGCCGCCAGGCGGGCCGCCTTGATCGCATCGAGCGCCGCCTGCCGCCGGGCCTCAGCGGCCGTCACCGCGGCGGCGGCCGCCGCCACCCGGCGGGGCCCGGCCGCCAGCCGGCCCTGGAGATCCTCCAGCTGCCGGTGCATCCGGTGGAGGGTGCGAAGCGTTCCGATGGCGACGGCGACGGTCATGCGTGACTCCGGCGGGACGGTGCTTCCGCCCCGGACAGAGTGTAGCACAGCCCGGACCGGCCACCACGCCGTCGAGATAGCACGGGCAACCCCTCGCCACGGCCGTTAGTGGACGGCGCCTTCCATGAAGTTTTCCAGCTGCTGGGAGCGGACCGGATGCTGGAGCTTCTTGACCGCCTTGGCCTCGATCTGCCGGACCCGTTCGCGGGTGACGCGGAAGATCCGCCCCACCTCCTCGAGCGTGTAGGTGTAGCCGTCGGTCAGCCCGTACCGGAGCCGGATGATTTCCCGCTCCCGGTAGGTGAGCGTCTTGAGGAGCGAATCGATCCGGTCGCGGAGCAGGCCGTGGGTCGTGGACTGGGTGGGGCTGGCCACGCCGACATCCTCGACGAACTCGCTGAAGCTGGCGTCTTCGCTCTCGCCGACCGGGCGGTCGAGGCTCATCGGCTGCCGGCCCATGTCCATCACCCGGCGGGCCTCCTCGAGCGGCACCTCGGCCGCGGCGGCGATCTCCTCGGCGGTCGGCTCGCGGCCGAGCTCGTGGAGCAGCTTCTTGGCCGTGTTCCGCAGCTTGGAGAGGACGTCGATCATGTGGACCGGGATCCGGATCGTGCGGGCCTGGTCGGCGATCGCCCGGGTGATCGCCTGCCGGATCCACCAGGTGGCGTAGGTCGAGAACTTGAAGCC
>CAYRNG010000168.1:0-2671 GCA_964425395.1 uncultured Candidatus Kuenenia sp.
GATCGAGGCGACGGGCGACCTCGGCTTCGTGCTGCCCGAAACGACGCTCGTGCGGGAGAAGATCTGGCCGCCCGACGGCCGGCAGCCGACCACGCCGGCGGCCGAGATCGACGACGAGGCCTTCCTCGAGGACGGTCGGACGGCCTTCCGGGTCAGGCTCACCTGCCAAGATCCCGGGGCCTCGATCGGCTACCGGCTGGGCACGAGCAAGAAGTATTCGGGGCCCTGGCGGGTCTACACCGGTCCCTTCGAGGTGCCCGGTAATCTCCGCTTCATCGAGGTCCAGACCCACCGCATCGGCCACAAGCCGACGACGACCGGGGCCTTCCTGGGCGGCGAGTGACTGACCCGATCGGATGTGGCATCAAAGTCTTGTGGGGTGCGGGGCCAACTCAGGCAGTCTGCAAGTCCGCCCCACGGTGCGAGATCGTCGTGGGGTAGGTTTTCAACCTGCCAGGACCGATGGAAACCCGTCGCTGGGCCAGCTTCCCATGCACGACGTCGCCCACAAACTCGCCGCCATCGCCACCGGCGGGATCCTCGCCCAGTGGGTGGCCTGGCGGACCAATCTGCCGGCGATCGTGCTCCTGCTCGCGGGTGGATTCGCGGTCGGCCCGCTCTCCGGCTGGATCGATCCGGCCGGCCAACTCACGGATCGCCAGCCTCACCGAGATGCGGCGGTTCAAGGAGACGATCACGATCCTGCTCGTCTCGGGACTGTTTCTCCTGCTGGCGGCGGCCCTTGACATGCAGGCCGTCCGCTCGCTCGACCTCCGGGCGGTGGCTTTCGTGGCCCTCGTGCTGTTCGTGATCCGGCCCTTGGTCGTGCTCATCTCGACGGCCGGCTCCGGGGTCACGCTCGCGAAGCAGTTGTTTGTGGGCTGGATCGCCCCCGGGCATCGTGGCGGTGGCCGTCTCGAGCCTGTTCGGTGCCGCCCTGGCCGACAACGGCGTCGCGGACGCGCCCCGGATGGTCGCCGCCACCTTCGCGGTGGTGGTCGCCACGGTCTTCGCGGCCAGGGGCCGGTTCCCGCCTGCTTGCGCAGGTGGGCTTGCATGGGCGGGCACCCGTAACCCGCCGCCTCTTTAGGCGGCGGCCCGGTTGCGGGCGAGGAGGGCTTCGACCGCGGCCAGCACACTCTCGACGTCGATCGCCGCCATGGCCGCGGCGTCGGTCTTGCGGTTGTCCCAGGCGGGCCGCAACGCTTCCGGCGGCTCGACGCTGATGTGCTGCGGGCCATAGGGGCCGTTGCGGCCCGCCGGCACGGGCCCAAAGAGCCCGACGCAAGGGGTGCCCACGGCGGCCGCCAGATGGAGCGGGCCGGTGTCGCCGGAGATCACCAGCCGCGAGAGCCGGAAGAGTTCACCGAGATCCTGAAGCGTGGTGTCAGCCGCCACGATCGCCTCGCCGCAGGAGTCGGCCGCGATCCGCTCGGCGGCGGTCCGTTCCTCGCCGCCTCCCCAGACGACGAGCGGGCGGATGCCGTAGCGGCGATGCAAGGCCCGGGCCAGGGCTGCAAACCGTTCCGTCGGCCACCGCTTGCTCGCCCAGCCGGCACCGGGATTGATGATCACCGGCGGTTCGGAGAGCCGCAGCGAGCCGAGCCACTGCTGCACCCGCTCGCGGCTCACCGGCCAGCGGGGCATCTCGAAACTCGGGCGGCTCTCGCGGATGCCCAGCGGGACGAGCAGATCGCAGTTGCGATCGACCACGTGGGTGGCGACCGGCCGGACGGGGTTGGTGTAGGCGAGCCACGCCTGCTCCCGGGCGGCCGGCCGGGCGAAGCCGATCCGCATCCGCGCCCCGGACAGCCAGGTGGCCACGCTGCTCTTGAGCAGGCCCTGGAGGTCGATCGCCACGTCGGGCGAAAAGGCCCGCAGTTGTTGCCGGAGCGTGAGCACCGCGGCCGGGGACTTCAGCCAGCGGCGGGGCAGCCGGAAGAGATGGTCCACGGCCCGGTGGCCGGCCAGCACGTCGGCGGCCCGGCCCTCGACGGCCCAGCCGATCCGGGCGGTGGGAAAGGCCCGCTTCAGGGCGACGGCCACCGGCACGCCGTGGAGCACGTCGCCGATGGCGGAGAGCTTGATGATGACGATCGAGCGGGGCGTGACCATCGGCGGGGTTCCCGGAGCGGTCCGAGAGAATCGCGTCCACCCGGCCCTGCGGACAAGAGCAATTTCCCAGGCCGCCGCGCAAGATTTTCGTGAGCCCGGCGGGCGCTCAGCTGCCGGCCAGCTCGCAGAGGAGCGAGTCGGTCACTGCCGGCGGGCAGCTCCAGACCACGAAAAACAGCGACTCGCGGACGAGCCGCTCGACGGGATGCCCTTGAACGAAGCCCGCCCCCTTGGAGGCGGCCAGCGCCGCCTGGCCGGCTCGGAGCACGAGATCATTGGCCGCGGCCCGCAGCGCGTCTCGATCGGCGGCGGTGATCCCATCACGCGCGGCCCGGTCGAGACGGTCAAGCAGCGATGCCAGTTCCGTGCCCAGGCCGGCGGCGATCGGGCCGAGCGACTCGCGGCGGGCCGCTTCGCAAGCCACGATCCCGATCGCCGCCCGGGCCGATCCGAGTGCCAGAGCAGTCGTCGCCAGGCCGCCGGTGCGGGCGGCGTTTTGCTCCGGCGGCTCGATCACGTGGGCCGGGCGGGCCGCCTGAAAGCGCACCACCGCCGT
>CAYRNG010000169.1:0-24038 GCA_964425395.1 uncultured Candidatus Kuenenia sp.
CTTGTCGGGATGGGCCTCCCGCATCGCTTTCCAGATCTTCTCGCAGTTTCGGCCGTAGAGGTCGGCGGCCGCCACGAGCCTGACGCCGGAGTTGATCGAAAGCGAGTTGTCGAGCGCCCCGCCGCCGCGGCCGCCGCAGCCGATGATCCCAAGCCGCAGCTCGCGGGGCTCTGCGGCGGAGGCGGTCGATGAATGCACCCCCGGGGCGGCGAAGGACGCCACGGCCGAGGCCAAGGCGGCACCGTTTCGGGCGAATACGCGGCGGCTGATGGTCGAGCGGGGGTGGGCGGGAGACATGCGGAGAGCTCCAAAAAATGAGATGATTTGCGAACGCGTGCCATCATAACCGCCCGCCGCCGCGGCATGGGGCGGCGCAATCACGATCAGCTTTCACTGCTCGAGGCGGCCGTTTCAAACGGCGACGCACGGTCGGGCGCGGGTTGTCGCCCCACGACCGCCGAGGCCACAATGCCGGAATCCGGCAGAGGTCCCGGAATCATCGATCGCCCCCCGCCGGCGGCCCGACCTCGATGCCTGGCCCGGCTGGTGGCGGGGGTGGCGGCGGGCTGCCGAAGACGGCTTCGAGGCCGCGCGTGATGCCGTCGTCGAGCACGGCCCGGGCGGTGTTCTCGACAACCCGCTTCACGACCACGTCGATCGCTCCGGAGTCGAACTGCGGCCGGGCGAGCGTGCCCTTGAGCGGGATTGCGATCGGCGTCTGGAGGAGTCGGGAGACGACCGGCGTCTGGCCGGCCAGGTCGCCCCGGAAGGCCACCTCCACGAGGGCGGCCAGGCTGCCATCCTCGCCGACGCTGCCCCGCGACGAGACCGTCAGTTGCCCGAAGTCCATCACCAGGCCATCGTGCCAGATCCGCCGCTCGGCCAGCCGCACCCGGACCGGCTCGGGCCGGATCCGCAGGAGCACCACCTTGTCGCCGAGGGCGAAGCGGGGATCGATCGCCGCCTGAAGCCGGCCGAGGAGGTTGACCAGGGGCTGCATCGCCCCGCTCGGCCGGACCTCGAACTGCTCGAAGGTGATCTGCCCGGCCGCCTCACCGACGAGCGGATCGCCCACCGGCAGCCGGGCCCCGGCCAGGTCGATGGTCATCAGGCCGGCCGACCGGGTCGCCCCAGCCAAGAGCGGGGAGACCAGGCCCACGAAGCGGTCGCAGAACTCGCCCGACAGGCCAACCCGCTCGACGACCCGCCCCGGCGGCACGACGAGTTCGCCCGGCGCCGGCATGAGCTTGAGCCAGGGCGCCCCGCGGATCCTGCCGCCGCCGGCCGCGAGGTCGAAGGGCCCCACCGCCAGCTGCCCCTCGAAGACCCGAATCGCCATCTCGCCGGCTCCTACCGGGAGGCCGGCCAGATCGGCTCGCTCCCAGGCGGCCGAGGGGTCGAGCGACAATTGCTCGGCCAGCCGCCGGGCCACCGTCGGCTGGACCGGAGGCCGCACGGTCGCCCGCCGCTCGGCCGCGCCGGCGGGCTTGACCGCCTCGAGCCACTCCTCCGGCAGGGGCAGCGTGCCGGCGGCGGGGGGCGGCTCGGGGCGAGTCGTCCCGCCGGCCGCGGCCAGCGGCAGCCGCAGCACGAACGGCCGCGATCCCGAGCCGCTCGCCTGCACGCGGCCGCCGGTCCAGGGCGTGGCCAGCCGCGAGAGCTGCTCCCAGTCGTAGGCCAGCGTGCCCTCGAGCGTGGTCTGCCGCCGGCTCGACCAGTCGGCGATCCCGCCGCGGGCAGTGACGGCGAGCGTCGCAGAGGCAAGCTCGAGCCTGTCGATCACCAGCCGGTCGGCCGCGGCCAGCCCGGCTGCCTGGCCGCTGCGGCCGGCCGTGCGGACAAGCGGCCGGGTCAGCTCGCAGGTGATGCTCGCCTGCGGCTCGCTCCAGGTCGGGCGGGGGGCGGCCTTGGCGTCGGTCCGCCGGGCGATCTCGAGCTGGCTGGCGGTGGCAGCCGCAAGCAGGTTGAGCCCCTGCTGGGTCTCCGCCAGGTCGAGCGTGCCCCAGGCCCGGCCCGTCACCGGCCAGGCTGCGGCCACGTCGGCGGCCACGAGCCAGGCCTCGAGCCGGCCCAGATCGGCCTGCCACTGGAGGCGGCCCCGGATATTTGCCAGCAGGGTCTCGAGCAGGCTTGCGTCGGCAGTGCCGCTCTCAGGGGCCGCCGCCCACGACACGCCGCCCGTTCGCACCGAAACCGTGCTCGAGAGCAGCTCGGCCGAGGAGATCTCGACGCTGCCGGCTGCGGGCTTGAATGTGCCGGCCGCCGTGAGCACGATCCGCGGCTCGGCGACGCGGCGGTTGCCCCAGACGAGCCCGAAGCGTTCGATTTCCCCGCCGGCCTTCGTGATCCGCCAGGCGTCGCTACCGGCGGCCGGATCCGCAGCCACCGCCGCCGCCGCCTGCGCGCTGCCGGCAAGCTCGAGCCCCGGTGCCGACAGGCCCGGAAGCACCGTGCCCAGCCGCCGCTGCCAGCGGCCAACATCGCCCACGAGCGAACAATCGGCCGCCACGCTCCCCTCGTTCCCGGCGGGCACGATCCAGCCCCGCCGGCCGGCGGCCCAACCGAAGAGATCGATGACGACCCCGCCGGTGAGCGTGGCCTCGATCGCATCGCCCCGGGCCGAGAGCATTCCCCGGCCGGTCTCGATCAAGGTTCCGCCGGCGACCTGCGACCCGGTTCCTTCGAGGTCGAGGGAGAGCGACTCATCCTGCCAGGGCTGCCGCCCGGGCAGGGCCAGCTCGAAGGCGTTGGCGCTAGCCGCCAGCTTGACTCTGGTCAGCCCGCCGGAGGCCCGCTCCCCGCCGGAGGCCCGTTCCAGATCGAGTCGGCCGCGGCAGGTGCCGGCGACCGCGAGCCCTCCCACATCGAGCACCTCGGCCAACTCCCCGACCAGGCCGCCCAGGTCGGCGGTCCACTGGAGCTTGAGCGCCGCGGGTGTCCCGGCCGCCGAGAGCTCGGCCGCCGGCGAAGCAAGCCGCCCCTCCTCGATCCGCAGCCCGGCCCCGCGGCCCGGGCCGCGGCGGGCCTTGAGCCAGCCGGTGAGGGGCTCGTTCCACCGCAGCGGCCGGTCGCCCGCCTGGCTCAGCTCGTCGGCATCGTCGCCCGCGGTGGCAGTCTGCCGGCGGATGGCGGAGAGGTCGCGGGCCTCGAGCTTGGCCTCGAGCACCCGGTCGGCCCCGTCGCCGCGGGTCAACGCCGAGAGCCAGAGGCTGCCACCGGTAATCTGCACCTCCGGCCGCACCGCGAGCCCCCCGGGCAGGGCCCGGGAGGCGGCGGCCAAATCGATCTCGGCCGCCACCGACAGGTCGCGTCCCACGCAGTTCTCGAGCCACCGCCAGAGATCGGCCTCCGGCCAGGCAAGACGGCCCGAGACCTCGCCCCGGGCCACGGGGGAGGTGAACCGCAGCTCGTGGACGGCGATCGCATCGGGCGAGAGCGTGACAGCCAGCGGCAGCTCGCACCGCTCGAGGGTGAACTCTTCGGCGAGCGTGTCGCTGTGCACGACCGCCAGCTGGTCGACGATCATCCGGCCGCGGAGCTCGCTCGCCCCTTCCACCGGCACCAGGTCGAGCCGCACGTCGGCCAGCCCGTCGACGAGCCGCCCCTGGTCGAACCGGGTCGCCAGGAGGCTCGTGCCCCCCAGCGGCAGCCGGTTGGCCGTGATCGCGATCGCCCGCTGCCCGCCGGCCGGGGCGGAGACCGCCCAGCCGCCGTCGCGGGCCAAGACCGCGGCGGTCGCGGCCGGCAGCGTGGCCCGGTCGAGCCGGGGCGAGGCGCGCGGCCCGGCGACGAGTTCCCGCTCGCTGGCTGCGGCGGCGACGGCGGCGTGCCGCAGCCGGCCGGCCGCCGTCCAGCCGGCCACGCTGCCGTCACCACCAAGCGTGCCGGCGGCGAACAACTCGACCAGCCGCCAGGCATCCCGCCGCTCGACGTCGAAGAGTTCCACCGTGGCGTTCACGACCTCGAGCTCGCAGGCCGGCCCGGCGGCCTGCTTGGGGGCGGCCAGCCAGGGGGCGAGAATGTCTTCGAGCGAACTGCCCCCCCGCCGCACCGCCACCGCCGCTTCCAGGCCGGCCAGCCGGACGGTGCCCAGATTCGTCGGATCGAGGGCCAGGGGCAGAATCCCCTTCTCGATCAGGAGCGACTTGACGAGCACAGCCGGCTGGCCGGCTGCGTCGCGGAGGATGACGTCGCGATACTCGCTCGGCCCCAGCCAGCTCCACCGCGCCGAGCCGCTGGCGATCGTGCCGTCGATCCCGGCGAAGGCGGCCACCAGCGGCCGGTCGCGCAGGCTCGTGTGGACGAGCACCGCGGGCGCGAGCCAGGCCGCGGCCGCGAGCACTGCCAGGGCCGCCAGCGAGAAGACTCCCCACCGCCGTCGCGGCGGCCTGTACGGCCCGGCTCCTGCTCGTCGCTTCGCCATGAGCGGCGAGTATAGGTGGCTCGGCGAGAACCTACGACGGCGGAATCCCGCCGCGCTCGAGGCGGCGGAAGTCGGCGGGCGTGTCGATGTCGGTAAACGAGGCAAGTGCCGGATCGACGTGGATGAGGTCCGCTTCGCTCAGCCAGACCACGCTCGCCGGGTCGGCCGAGAGCAGCTCGGCGAAAAGCCGCCGCGGGCTGTCGATCCCCGCGGCGAGGCTCGTGGCCAGCCGGCCGGCGAGGCTCGTGGCTAGCGCCGAGACGAGCGGCTGCGGATGGCCTCCGACCTGGGGCACGACCCAGGCGGCCTTGTGCCCGCGGGCCCGCTCGATCAAGAGCTCGACGACCGCGGGAGCCAGGTGGGGGACGTCGCAGGCGGCCACGACCGCGATCCGCGGCCGCGACCCCACGGCGAGGGCATGGGCAAGGCCGTCGTGGATGGCGGCCAGAGGGCCCCGATCGGCAGCGCGGTCCCGGACGACCTCGACTGGCACCGGCAGCGAAGGCAGGGGCTGCTCGGCCGCCGCGACCACGATCACCCGGCTGGCAATGCCTGAGAGCGTGCGGCAAACGTGGGCCAGCAAGCTCTCCCCCCGGAGGCTCGCCGCGGCCTTGCCGCCGGCCGGCACCAGCCCGGCCAGCCGCCGGGAGCGGCCACCGGCCGGCACGATCGCAACCACGTCGTCGTTCATGAGCCGGGCATCATACGCTGCCCGTCGGGTTGTACAGGCTTCGCCCGCCCGCAGGGTCAATCCGCGGCTCCGTTTCGGCAGCAGGCTCGGCCAGTTGACGCCGCACCTCGTAGCGGCGGGATTGCATCCCGCCGGCCAGTTGACGACGCGTTTCCGGTGCCGCCGTTTCGGGTCGGCCACGCCCCGCTGTCCGCAGGGTTAAAAACCCGCGGCTACGTTTCCGCAACCGACCCGGCCAGTTGACACCGCACCTCGTAGCGGCGGGATTGCATCCCGCCGGCCAGTTGACGACGCGGTAGCGGAAGGGCCCTTGGCCGGGCTATCTTTCCGCGGAGCTCTCATCCCCCCGGCCCACCCCCGAGTCTCGAAATCGTGTTCCACGCATACGCCGGCAAGTGGGGGCTGGTGACCGGGGCCTCGTCCGGGATCGGGGCGGAGTTCGCCCGGCAGCTCGCCGCCCGGGGCATGCACTGCGTGCTGGTGGCCCGCCGCCAGGATCGCCTCCAGACCTTGGCGGCGGAGCTCGCGGCGGCCCACGGCATCCGCTGCGAAATCGTGGCCGCCGATCTCTCCCGGCCGCGGGCAGGGCGGGAGCTGCTCGCCGAAGTCTCCCGGCGGGGCATCGCGGTGGAGTTGCTCGTCAACAATGCGGGGTTCGGGATGGTGGCGCCGCTCCAGGAGACCGACGTCGGCCGGGCCCTCGAATTGATCCAGGTCAACGTCGCGTGCCTCACCGAGCTCACGCTCCTGATGGCCAAAGAGATGGTGCAGCGCGGGCACGGCGGGATCATCAACATCGGCTCCGTCGTGTCGTTCCAGCCCGTGGCCTTGATGGGGGTCTATGCGGCGAGCAAGGCCTACGTACTGAACTTGAGCGAGGCCCTGTGGGCCGAGTTGCGGCCCCGGGGCGTCACGGTGACGACCCTCTGCCCGGGCACGACGCGGACTGAGTTCTTCGACCATTCCGGGGTGCCCGGCTGGGCCGAGCGGCAGGGCGGCCAGGACGTGACGACGGTGGTCCGCACCGGCCTCGAGGCGTTCGACGCCGGCCGGCAATACGTGGTCTCGGGCTGGAAAAACTACCTCGTCACCCTCGCCGTCCGGCTGGCCACGCGGGCCGCGGTGGTCAACTGGACCCTGTCGATCTTCCGCCCGCGGCGAACGGAAAAAGGTGTCAGGAACCTTTTTCAGGTTCAACCGTGCTCACGCCAAGAAAAGCCAGAAAAAGGTTCCTGACACCTTTTTCACGACACCTTTTTCTCGAGCCGCAAGAGCACCGGCCGCGAGGTGCGGAGCGTCACCTGTGGCGTGGGCGTGACCGGCTCCAGATCGGCCAGCCGGATGCGAAACCGGGCAAGCAGGCTGCCCACGATGATCTGCGACTCGATCATCGCGAAGCTCGCCCCCAGGCAGATCCGTGGCCCGGCGCCGAAGGGGAGGTAGGCGAACTTGTTCTTCTGCTCCTCCCGGCCGGGCTCGAACCGCTCCGGCCGAAACGCCTCGGGGTCGCTCCAGAGCTGCGGCAGCCGATGGATCGCATAGGGCACGAAGATCACGAGGTCGCCGGCCCGGACGCGGGTGCCGCCGAGGTGGTCGGGCCCGAGGGCCCGCCGGTCGAACATCCAGACCGGCGGATAGAGCCGGAGCGTCTCCTGGATCACGGCCTTGAGCCGCGGCAGGTTCCCCACGTCGTCTACCGTCGGCGGCCGGCCTCCGGTCGCCGCGCCGAGTTCGGCCCGCAGCCGCTCCTGCTCGTCGGGATGGCGATCGAGCAGCACCCACAGCCAGGCAAGCGCATTGGCCGTCGTCTCGTGCCCCGCGATCATCATGGTCATGACCTCGTCGCGGAGCTGGGCGTCGCTCATCGACTCGCCGGTCTCCTCGTCCCGGGCCAGCATCAGGATCGTGAGCAGGTCGGGGCGAGCCTGGCCGCCCTGCCCCCCCTCGGCCAGCCGGCGCCGCTTCATGGCGATCAGCCGGTGGACAATCGCGTCGAGCGCCGCGAGCGCCGGCCGCAGCCGGCGGTTGTTCGCCGTGGGGAGCCAGAGCGGCGGCCGGATCGGCGCCGCCACCCGCGCCGCCAGGCAGGAGAGGATCGTGGGGAAGACCCGGTTGATCTCGGCGGCACTGTCGCCGAGATCGTCGCCGAAGAGCGTCTCGGCAACCGCCCGGAGTGTGACTCGCATCATGTCCGTGCAGGCATCCACGGGTGAACCGGCCCGCGCGGCCTCGTCCCACTCGGCCGCGGTCTCGGCGGCCATCCGCGCGAGGATCGGCCCGAACCGCTTCACGCTCTCCCCGTGGAAGGCGGGCTGGGCGATCCGCCGCTGCCGCTTCCAGAAGGCCCCCGCGCTCGTGAGCAGGCCGTTGCCGAGCACGACCCGCACGGCGTCGAAGGCGGGGGTGACCTTGTCGTAGTTGGCCACGTTGTCGAGGAGGACGTGCCGCACGAGGGCGGGATCGGATACGAGGTGGGCCCGCTTGAGTCCGATCCTCAAGGGCACGACGCCGCCCTGCCGCGACCGGCGGCAGAACTCGCCGAGGGCGTCTTGGGCCAGGGCCTCGAGGTCGCCGCCGAGGAGTTTGAGAAGCATCGCCTTCACCTGCCATTCTCCGAGCCTTCCTATCCGCCCGCCGCCGGCGGCCGCAAGAGGCACGGGCTCGAATCAGCCCGGCCCGCGCTTGTCGGCGGGCCGGGAGCCGCCCTAGTCTGCACCGGTGGCTCAGTCCTACCAGGCCCTCACCCGCAGCGGATCTCGACTCATTGCCACTCCGTCGAACGCCCCTCCTGCCGCCACCCGACGCACCGATCTCGATGCCCTGCGGAGCTTCGCCATGCTGCTCGGCGTCGCCCTGCACGCGGCGACGAGCTTCGTGAGATTTCCCTGGCCCGTGCGGGACACCGAACAGAGTAGCCTGCTGCTCCTCTTGATCGGGGCCGTGCACGGCTTCCGGATGCCGCTCTTCTTCCTCTTGAGCGGCTATTTCACGATGCTCGTCTATCGCCGCCGCGGGCTTGCGAGCCTGCTCGAGCAGCGGTTCAAGCGGATCTTCCTGCCGCTGGTGATCGCGACTGTCACGATCGTGCCGCTCGACAGGGTGATCGACGGCTATGCTCTGCGGACGAACCGGCCGGAGCCCGCCCGCGCCGACTTGCTCTCGGGTGACGAGGCCGCGGTCCGTGAGCGACTGGCGGCTCCCGGCGGGGCCGAGCGGAAAGACGCCTTCTGGGGCCAGGCACCGCTCGCCTGGGCCGCGATGCGGGGCGACCGGGAAATCGTGGCCGCGGTCCTCGACGCCGGCGGCAACGCCGACGAGCCGGATCACAGCGGCAACACGCCGCTGCACTACGCCGCCTACTTCGGCCGGGATGCGGTGGCGCGGCTGCTCCTCGAGCGGGGGGCGGACCCGGCCGCCGTGAACGCGGTCGGCCGGATGCCGGCGGCGATGGCAAGCCTGCCGGCTGAGCTCGTGAGCGAACTGGCTCCCCTCACCGACATGAATCCGGTCGCCGTGGACGAGGTTCTCGCGGGTCGCGAGCGGATGCGAGGCCTCCTGCCCACGGGGCCGAATCCGGAGGGCACGCTGGGCGGGCCGCTCGACCGGGCCACGCTCGCCTGGTCCCGGATCCTCTCGGCCGACTGGCTCCGTCTGCGGATCGGCTCCTGGTCGCTGCACCTGGTGCAGACGAACGTCTTCCACCACCTCTGGTTTCTCTGGTTTCTCTGCTGGCTGGTCACGGCCTTCGCGGTCCTCGCGGTCACCGGCCTCCTGCCGACCGGCCGCGGCCGCTGGTGGCTCGTGGCGGTCTCCTGCCTGCCGCAGCTCGTGATGGGGATGTCGATGGCGGCAGGCTACGGCCCCGACTCGTCGTTCGGGATCCTGCCCCGGCCGCACCTGCTCGCCTTCTACGCCTGCTTCTATTTCTTTGGCGTCGCCGCCTTCGCCGCGGAGGGCCTCGACACGCGGCTCGGCCGCCACTGGAAGCTGCTCCTGCCGGCGGCGGTCGTGCTCTTCGTGATCAGCATCGCGACCCTGAACGACCGGCTCCTCGCCAGCCTGCTCCAGCCCGCCTACGCCTGGGCCATGTCGCTGGGGCTCGTCGGGGTGTTCGCCCGGTTCTGCTCCCGGCCCAGCCCGCTCATGTCGTGGCTGGCCGACGCCTCCTATTGGATGTACCTCGTGCACGTGCCACTCGTGATGGCGGCGCAGCTGCTCGTGCGGCCGTGGGCCCTGCCTGCGGACCTCAAATTTCTCATCGTCATGGCCCTGGTGACGCCGGTGCTGCTCGTGAGCTACCGCTACGGCGTCCGCTACACGCCGATCGGCAGGCTCCTCAACGGCCCCCGCGGCCGCACCTCGGCCGCCCGCGCGGCAGCCTCGTAGCGGCGGGTTTTCCTTGCGGGCAGGCGGAGCCTGCTCAACCCGCCGGCCAGTTGAGGCGGCCCCCTCACGACGACCTGCTCGTGCGGCCATGCACCCGGTGTGTCTCTCCGCGTCCGCGGCGGCCGGGGACGGCGGGCGGCGGCGGCGCTTGCCGGCTCCGGCTCGGGCCGCGAAGCATTGTCTTCAGCGGTCAGCCCTACTGCCGCCACCATCACGCCGGCAGCGGACGCTTCCCCTGGAGGGTCGCCCGTGGCCGCAGCTGAAGAAAAAAAGTCAACGCCGCCGATCCGCTGGCTCTCTGTCTCCACCCAGAGCGTGCGGAGCCTGCTCGAGCCGGCCGAGCCCCCCTGCCTCTCGCTCTACCTCCCCACCCACCGCAACGTCCCCGACAACACGGTCGATCGGCCCCGCTACCGGCACCTGGTCGAGGCCTTCGAGCTGGCCTTGAACCTCTCCCACTCCCCCGCCGAGGTCGAGCGGCTCTTGCATCCCTTCCGCCTGCTCGACGGCGACCGGAAGTTCTGGGAACACACCCACGACGGCCTGGCGATCCTGGCCAGTGCCGGCCAGGCCCGCGGCTTCCTGCTCCAGCGGCCGGTCAGCCCGCTGGCCCTGGTGACACCCCGCTTCCACATCCTGCCGCTCGTGCGACTGGCCGCCGCACTCGAGCGGTGCAGCGTGCTCGTGCTGACCAGCCGCGAGGCGACGGTCTACGAGGCCGATGCCTGGCACGACGTGGCCGGCGGCCCGGCGGCCCGCGAGGTGACCATCGGCCGGCTCGACCCCTTGCCCCTGGGCTTGACTGCCGGCGGCGAACCCCGCGAGACCCTCCGCCGCGACGAGGTCGTGGACGAGGAGGTCCGCGAGCCGCACCGCGTCTACCTCGGCAAGGGCCCGGCCGGGCGGGCCGCCGCGGAGGTGATCCGCGGCGGCACGGGCTCCAAGCAGGACGACATCGACAAGGACACCGAGATCTTCCTGAGCCACGTCGATAAAGTCGTCGAGGCGGAGGTGTCGCGGGTCACGGGCCTGCCGCTGGTGCTCGTGGCGGCCGGCCCGCTGGCGGCCACCTTCCGGGGGCTGGCCCGCAATCCCTGGCTGCTCGAGGAGCACGTGCCCCGCGACCCGCATCTCCTCACCCGGCCCGAGCTGGGGGCACTCGTGGCCCCGGTGCTGGCGGCCGTGCATGCCGGCCGGATGGAGCGGGAGCTCGGCCGGGTCGAGCGGGCCCGGACCCAGGGTCTGTTTTGCGAGGGCTTGGCCGAGGTGGCCAAAGCGGCGGTCGCCGGCCGGATCGCCACGCTTCTCATCGAGGCCGACCGCAGCGAGCCGGGCCGGCTCGACCGCGAGACCGGCCGGATCGAGCTCGGCGGCGACCTCTCCGGCGACCTCTCCCAGGCCGGGGGCCGGCCGGCCGGCCGCACCGAAGACGTGCTCGGCGGCCTGGCGGAAGTGGTGCTCGCGCATGGGGGCGACGTCGTGTCGCTGGCGAGACCGGCGATGCCGGCCCCCGGCGGGGCCGCAGCCATCTGCCGCTACTGACGGATAGCGCGGTACAACGGGGCGGCAGAGTTCCGCCCTCCCCGAGGCTCCCCATGCCCCGCCCGCCCGCTGCCGAGAGCCCGTTTGCCACCGCCCCCGACCGCCGTGGCACCGGCAGCGAGAAGTGGGACCGCTGGGCCGGCCGCGACGTGATCCCGACCTGGGTGGCCGACATGGACTTTGCCGCCCCCGAGGTCGTCCTCGACGCGATCCGCGGGCGGGTGAACCACGGCGTGTTCGGCTACACCGACATCCCGCCCGACTTCGCCCCGGCCCTGGCCGCGCACCTCGAAGGGCGGCACGGCTGGAAGATCGACCCCGGCTGGGTGACGAGCACGCCCGGGGTCGTCAACGGCCTGGCGATCACCGCCCGCCTCCTGGCCAGGCCGGACGAGGGCATCATCCCCTTCACGCCGGTCTCCCCGCCGTTTCTCTCGCTGCCGGGCCTCGCCGGGCGGGAGTGCATCCGGGTTCCGCTGGCCCAGGGAGACTCGACCTGGACGATCGACTGGGACCGGCTCGAGGCGGCGGGCCGGCCGACGACCAAGCTCTTCTGGCTCTGCCATCCGCACAACCCCACCGGCACGGTCTTTCGCGAGGCCGAGCTGGTCAGGATCGCCGAGTTCGCCGCCCGCCACGGGCTCAGAATAGTCAGCGATGAGATCTGGTCGGACCTGCTCCTCGACGAGGATGCGGGCGGCCCGCGGCACATCCCATTTGCCAGCCTCGACCACGAGAAGGCCCGCGACGCGATCACACTGGTGGCGCCGTCCAAGACCTGGAACCTGGCCGGCCTGGGCTGCGCCGCGGCGATCGCCCGCGACCGCGCGATCCTCACGCGGTGGCGGCCGACCGGCGGGGGGCTCGTGCCGATGATCAACCCGCTGGGCTACGCCGCGGCGATCGCGGCTTGGCGGCAGGGTGATCCCTGGCGGCGGCAGCTCGTCGAGCTCTTGAGGCGGCACCGGCAGCTCGTGGCCGAGGCGGTTGCGGGGATCGGCGGCCTCAGTTGCACCTGGCCCGAGGCGACCTATCTCGTCTGGATCGACTGCCGGGGGACGGGCCTGGCCGATCCGCAGGCGGCCTGCGAGGCGGCGGGCCTCGGCCCCTCCGATGGCCGGGATTTCGGGAGCCCGGGCTTCATCCGGCTCAACACCGCCTGCCCGACCGACCGGCTCGAGGAGATCCTCAGCCGCCTGGCCCGGGCGGTTTGAGCGGGCGGGCTTCGCGGCCCTCCGGCCGGCAGGGGACTGTCCCCGCTTCGGGGACTGTCCCCTTTCCTGCGCAGTGGGTGGGGCATGGGCTCTACGGTATGGAGGGCGGGGTGGTGTTCATGCCCACCGTCCCCGGGCTCGCGCCTGGGGTTTCTATGGCACGCGGAAAAGAGCTGCGACCCCTTTTCAGTACCAGGCCCCGGCCCGGACGACGAAGGTGTCGGCGGGGCGATAGCGGGCGGCGTCGGTGAGGTAGTACTCCACCAGCCGGCCGGTCACCCAGCCGGTCTCCAGCCGCCAGTTCGCCCCCAGGTCGGCCGGCCGCCGCTCCCAGCCGACCAAGAGGCGGTAGTCCTGGTAGACGACCACGTCGTCGGCGCCGCTCTCCCGCCGCACCGCCCACTGGTTGCCGCCGAACTCGCCGGCCAGATAGACCCACTGGGCGGCCCGCTGGCTCTGGCCTACCCGCCAGGCCAGCCGCGGGCGAGGGAACAAGAGCTCGTGACGCTGCGTGTCCGAAGGCGTCCAGAGGAGGCCGCCGGCCGGGAGGATGTTGACGTCGCGGCGGTCGAGGTAGATGAGGCCGGCCACGACCCGGAGGTTGTCGCTCGCCTCCCAGGCGCCGAAGCCGTGGCCGGTGATCCGGAAGGCCTCGGAGGTGTCGTTTTGAAAGTCGCTGTACCAGCCGGGGGCCACGGCCAGATCGACCCCGAAGCGGTCGCCGACCTTGGAGAGCCAGCGGGCCTGCAGCCAGGCGTCGTAAAGCTGGGCGGGGAGGCCCGGATCCATGGGCCCGGCCGACTCATCCACAAAGCTCGTGCCGAAGCCGGGCGTGATGAGCAGCGGCGAATTGACCGTCGGGGCCGGCAGCCCGATCGTGAAGCTCGTGTCGAGCGTGGTGAGTCCCAGGCCGGCGGCGCCCAGCCGGGGCAGTTCGGTGACGGTAAGGATGGCCTGCTGCAGCGGGCCCGGCTTGGCCCCGGGGGGGAGCTTGCGGCCGGCCGGCGGCTCGAACTCCTGCCGGGGCTGGCCCGGCGGGGCGAGGTCATCGAGCAACAGGGGCTCGGTGAGATCCTGCGGGTCGCCGAGCGCCGCCAGTCGGAGGCGTTCCACGGGCCTGTCCACCGGCGGCAGGGGCACGACCGCCTCGTCGGCCCGCACCGGCCCACGACTCGGCACGACCGCCGCGAGCAGAAGCACAATCCGGGCCGCACAGCTCGACTGACTTCCGCGCATCGGAGGCACCCATTCCAGAGCGACCGCACGAACACGGCCGCCCGGAAGGCGGCCGCCGGGCGGAGGCCCGGCCGGGCTGCAGGGGCCAGGGATGGCCCGAGAGCCCTGAAACTAGTACGCCAACCCCAGCCGGAACATGATCGTATCGGGCAGGTCCTGGATCTGGGGCGGCCCTTCCACGTAGAAGAGCTGCCGGTAGAAGACGTAGCCCACCTCGAAGTTGCCGGCCAGACCCGTTCGGCTCGTCGGCACCCACTCCGTCCCCACAGCGATCCGGATGTCGTTGTAGTCGAACCCGGTGATCATGTTGTATTCCGACGTGCTGCGGCGGAACGTCCAGGCGCCGCCGCCGTACTCACCCGAGACGTAGCCCCACCAGGCCCGCCGCTCGTTGGCCGTGAACATCTTGGCGGCCCGGGGGGCGGGAAAGAAGAGGTCGTAGCGGCTCGTGGCGTCGGGGGTCCAGGTCATGCCGAGCGCCGGGAGGAGCTTCACCTGGTTGCGGTCGAGGTAGATGATGCCCGCCTTGCCCTGCATGGTGGGGGTGAGCTGGAGCGTGCCGATCGCCCGGCCCATGATGCGCCAGCTGTCCCAGACGAGCACGTCCCAGTTGGTGAAGATGCCCACCCGGATGCCGAGCTCGGCCCCGAACAGGGGCGTGAACTTCGGGTTCCAGGCGGCGTCGATGAAGGCGTCATAGGTGTTGGGGGGCAGGTCGGCCAGGAGGGTGCTCGAGGTCTGCGGGCCTTGCCAGAGCTGGAGGCCGAAGCCGGGTGTGATCAAGAGCGGCGCCTGGTTGACATTGACCGGCGAGTTGTGGAAGAAGGGCAGGGCGAAGGTGGCGGTGGTGTCGAGCTCGTTGATCCCGACCCGCGTGCCCGACCCATCGCCCATCAGGTAGGCCCAGCTGCCGCGGACGCCCTGGAAGACGTGCATCGTCTGGGCGTAGGTCTGCTGCATGCTCTGCTCGAAGGTGGAGCTGGGGGCCGGGTAGCCGGCCGGCGTGTAGGCGCCCGGCGGAGGCTGCATGCCTTGGATGCCCGGATTGACCAGCGACGGCGTGGCCGGCGAGGAGCCGGGGTAGCCCGGCTGGCCGCTGATCGCCGAGGGTGCCCAGCCCGAATTCGGGGCCGGCGGGGCGTAGGTGGGCAGGGTCTGCGGGCCGTAGGGATCCCAGGCCTGAGGGGGCGGTTGGAGCGGCACCTGGGCCAGCCGGTCGAGCGACGAAGCGGCCGGCGGCGGCAGCGACGCGGTCTGGCCGCGGGCAGCAGTTGCCACCGGCAGACTCAAGCCCAGGGCGACAAGCAGGATCCGGGTGTGCATGCCGGGCGACGTGGTGCCGGCGGTCGCCGGCAAAGCGGGAGAAGGGAGATACTCGCCCCGGCAGAATTGACCGTCCGGAGCCTGCGGGAAGTACCGCGCCCAAGCGGCGAGAATCAAGGCCGCGACCGCGGACAAGCGACTTCCGCAAGCCCGGTTTCTCCGAACCCCGCACTCGGGCAGAATCTCACCTGCCTGTTCTCGCCTGACTGCTTCACCCGCCCCTGCCGGACCCCCTCCAGCTTGCCCAACTCCGCTCCACTGCCACCGCCAGCCCCCTTCGACCCGTCCGCCCTCGTCGGCCCGGGCCTCCTGGCAGAGGTCGTGCACCTGCCCGAGGCGGCCTCCACGATGGACCGGGCCCGCGAGCTGGCCGCCGACCCGGAGACAGCGCTGCCCCTGGCTGTGGTCGCCGATCGCCAGACCAGGGGCCGGGGTCGCCGCGGGGCCGGCTGGTGGCAGCCGCCGGGCAGCCTGGCTGTGAGCCTGGTCGTCCAAGCGGCGGCCACGAGCCCCTCGGGCCTGCCGCCGCCGACATGGTCGCTAGCCTCTGGCGTCGCGCTCGCCGAAACGATCCGCACGCTTGTTCCCGGGGTGCCGGCGGTTGTCCGCTGGCCCAACGACGTCGAAGTGGCCGGCTGCAAGCTGGCCGGGATCCTGGTCGAGACCGCCCCTCGGGGGCGGGCGATCTTCGGGATCGGCGTCAACACCACCGGCTCTGCCGCCTTGGCGCCGGCGGCCCTCGCGGGGCGGGTGGCCACGCTGCCCGATCTGACGGGCCGGCCGCTGGGCCGCTCCGAGCTCTTGGCTGAGTTCTTGCCGCGGTTCTTCGGGCTCTTGATTGATCTGGCCCGCGACCCGGCCCTGCTCCTGATTCGCTACCGGCCGCTCTGCGGTCTGACTGGCCGGGAGTTGACGGTCCACATCGGCGACCGGCTCGAGACCGGCCGCTGCGGCGGGATCGCGGCCGACGGCCGGCTCGTGCTCGACACCCCGGCTGGCCAGTTGCTCATCGCCTCCGGCAGCCTCACTCCCCCCGCCGACGTCTGGCCGGGCGACGGCGCGCTCGACGGCGGCTGACCGGGCTGGCGGGACGGCGGCCCGAGGCGGGGCGGGCCACCACGCAGACCTCGCGGCCGGCGGTCGAAAGCTGCCGGGCCGCCGGCGTGAAGCCCCAACTGCGGAAGGCATCGAGCCAGGCTGGCAATTCGGCCGCCCGCGACCAGTGGGGAATCTTGAGGGTGGCGATGATACCGGCCAGGTGGACGCCCGGCGCCGTAGCCACGCGGCCCAGGGCGGCGAGCGTGCTTTTGGGGTCGATGTTCATGTCGGCCACCAGCCAGTCGCAGCCCCGGAATTGTTCCAGCGGCACGTCCCGGGCTCGCATCCGCCAGTGGGTGAGCCCCGCCGCGGTCGCCACGGCTGGATCGAGGAGGGCCGGATCGACCGCCACCACCCGCTGGCCCGCTGCGAGCAGCCGCTGGCAGGCACCGCCGGGGGCGGCCCCGAGTTCGATCGTCTGCTCGCCGGCCGTGAGCGGAATCTCAAAGAGCCGAATCGCCTCGTCGAGCTTGAGCCAGGCCCGCGACACGATGCCCGGCGGCAGCGGCTCGGCGGCGGCTGGATGGATGCCGCTCGGCCACGAGCTCGCCACGTCGGCGACCCGGTGCCAGCCCACCCAGGCCCGGCCCGGCTCATCGATCACGCAGTCGAGCACGAGGTCGCCGCGGGCCGCCACCGGCGGCGTTTCAGCGGGCACCCCCAAGAGCTCGAGCAGGCTCGCGCGAACAGCCGGCGTTGGGTCGGTCGCCAGGCGGGGGCCGCGGCCGGGTGACTCCGTGCGGCTCCAGACATGCGCGTTCACAAAGCCCGTGCCAGCGCTCCTCGCCAGCGACACCGCTGCCTCGGCGAGCGCAGAGGGCTCTTCGCCGGTCACCTGCCCGAGTGAGTGAACGACCGCCCGGGCAAAGACCAGGTCGGCCGCGACCGCGGGCCCCGGCCCGGACTCTCGAGCAGCTCCGGGAGCCGGCGACAGAGCGACACGGAAGGTGACCACGCCCCGCCGCCAGGCCGCCGGCCGCAGGCCGGGAGCGACCACCGCCGCCCGCTGCCGCAGCGTCGCCTCAGCGCCTCCCTGGCAGGCCATGAGCAGAAATCTCCCGGCAGGACAGGGAGACGGGTCGTGGGCAGGGGCAGCAGATTCCATCAGACCAGCGAGCCTACCTCGCCGGCGAGGCGGCGGAATCGAACGCTGGCGATACGCCCGGCGGGATAGACAGGCTTCGCCTGCCCGCAGGGTCATCCCGCCGCTACAAGGGGCGGCGTCAACTGGCCGGCGGGTTAAAAACCCGCCGCTACAGGGCGGCCGGTTTGCCCGATCGATTTTCGCGGCCGCGGTGACGCCACGTAGCCGCGGGTTTCCAACCCTGCGGGCAGCGCGGCGTGGTCAACCGGCACGGGCGGCACTGGTAGGGCGGCGTCAACTGGCCAGCGGGTTAAAAACCCGCCGCTACAGGGGGCAACCTCAACTGGCCGGCGGGTTAAAAACCCGCCGCTACGGAAGCCAAACAGACGAGGCCGGCCCGGGCGCCCAAGGGCCCGGGCCGGCCTTTCTCGTCTGAGCGTCAACGCCCCGGCCAGTCGCTCCCTGCGGCCCGAAGGCCGCCTGAGTGACGGAAGGCCGGAGCGAAGGGGGCGGCCCGCCAGGCGGTCCGCCGAGGTCCCACGCATGGAACCCCCAGGGCTGCAAGCTTCCGTGCCGGAGTCTCCCCCGGCACGGCCGGCTCAGCCGTGGCCCTTCTTCTTCTTGGCGACCTTCTTGGCAGCCTTCTTCTTCTTCTTCGCCATGGAAATGGCTCCTTGCCACGAGCATCCCGTTCGCATCTCACATCCGCTCCCCCGGATGCTCTTGGCAGGGGAGCGGACGACGCTTCAGGGCGTTGCTGCCGGTGATCGCTCACCGGCAGCGCTGCCCTGATGGAAGAGTTGTGGATGATGCCCGGGAAAACTGTCAAGGGAGGAAATCGGATTTTTTTTCGATTCCCGTCCGGCGACCGACCCAGTCGAGGAGCATCTCGACCTGCGGCGCGAAGGCCTGCTCGGTGACGCCGAGCGGGCTTTTGAAGAAGCACGCCAGCCAGGGAAGCGGCCCGGTTTCCCCGGCGCGGCTGGCCCGCTCGACGAGCCGCACCAGATCGAGCACCAAAGGCGCGGCCAGAATCGAATCGCAGCCCTGCCAGGTGAACTGCATCGTCATCGGCGTTCCCAGGAAGCCCCGGAAGTGGATGTGGTCCCAGGCGGTCTTCCAGTCGCCGAGGCTCTCGATGAACTCGATCGAGACGTGGGTCTGCGGCGGCCGGCCGAGAATCGCCGCCAGGAGGTGATCCTTGCTCTTGACCTTGGCTGACTTGTTGCGGGGGTCGTCGAGCACCCGGCCGTCCATGTTGCCGAAGATGTTGTGCCCCACCCAGCTCATCACGTCGAGGTTGCGGGCGGCGAACATCGGGGCCAGGACGCTCTTGAGGAGCGTCTCGCCCGTCTTGCCGTCGCTGCCGGCGTGGGCAATCCCGGCGGCCAGGGCTCGCTCCTGGAGGGCGGCCGGGGTGCCGCCGGCCGAGGGAGTGAAATTCACGTACGAGGCCCCGGCGGCGGCGGCCGCCAGAAAATAGAGGCTGCTCGCCGGCAGGGGGCAGGCGGCCGGGTCATGCAACAGCGGCTCGAGCTCGGCCCAGGCTCGGGGAATCGGCTTGTCCGGCGGGGGCTCGGTGGAGGCCAGGTTCACGACCACCACGCGGTCGAGCCGCTCGGCCACAGCAAAGGCCGCGATGTCGGCCCGGGCCCGCTCCACCGCCTCGGCGGGCGACTCGACGGCCACCGCGGCCGGCTCGTCGGCCAGGCTGCGGATCCGCTCGCCCGAGCCCACGACGGTGCCGGGCCGGAGCCGGGCTTCGGTCGCCATCAAAAAGTCTTCGGCCGCAGCCAGTCGCTCTGGGTGAATCGCCCGGCTCTCGGTCCACATCCGGCCGGCCTCGGCGACGAGCGAGCCTGAGCGAATGTCGTGGCCGCCGACGACAACGTCGGAGAAGCCGACCAGGTCGAGGCCGGCGAACGGGGCCGTGGCGGTCACCAGGCCGATCGGCTCGAGCTCGCCCCGGGCAAGCCCCGCCAGGCCGGTCAGCATCGTCGTGGCCACCCCTCCCTTGGCGCCGACGAGCCAGACTCCGAGGCGACGGGCGGGCATGCGGGCATTCCGGGGCGGGAGGGAAGCCGCCGACCGAGCGGGGCGGGGCTGGGCTCAGAAGAAGGTGGTATCATTCGTCGGCCGCTTGGTCGCGTCAAGCAAGGCTGTTCTCCCGAGACTCGGAGGCTCTTCGCCCGCCGTCATGCCCAGATCGACCCCGTCCGCTTCGAAGCCTGAATCCTCCAGCCCACACTCCAGCCAGGCACCTCAGACCACGCGGTCAGCCCTGGCACTGGCCCGCCGGATGGCGGCCCTCGAACCCTCCGCCACGCTGGCGATGGCGGCCAAGGCCGGCAGCATGAAGGCCGCCGGGGTCGATGTGATCGACCTTTCGGTGGGCGAGCCCGACTTCCCCACGCCCCCCCACATCTGCCGAGCGGCCGAGGAGGCGATTCGCTCGGGATTCACCAAATACACGCCCGCCGCCGGGATTCCCGCCCTTCGCAAGGCGGTGGCCGAAGACTACTCCCGCCGCTCGGGGCTGGCCGTCTCGCCCGCCCAGGTGGTGGTCTCCAACGGGGCCAAGCACGCCCTGCACAACGTCTTTACCGCGCTGCTCGACGAGGGGGACGAGGTGGTGGTGCCGACCCCCTACTGGGTCAGCTACGCCGAGCTCGTCAAGCTCTCGGGCGGCCGGCCGGTGCTCGTCGAGACCGCCATCGAAGATGACTTCAAGCTCCGGCCCGAGGCCCTCCGGGCGGCCCTCACGCCGCGGACACGGATGCTCCTCATCTGCTCGCCGAGCAACCCCACCGGGGTCGTCTACCGCCCGGAGGAGCTCGCCGCCCTGGCCGACATCGCGACGGAGGCCGACCTGGCGGTCGTGGCCGACGAGATCTACGACCAGCTCGTCTTCGACGGCCGCACGAGCCCCTCGTTTCCCACGCTTCGGCCGGGGCTCGAGGAGCGGACGGTGGTCGTGGCCGGCGTCAGCAAGACCTACTCGATGACCGGCTGGCGGATCGGCTGGACGATCGCGCCGGAGCCGCTCTCGAAGGCGATCGCCAACCTCCAGAGCCAGGAGACGAGCAACCCCTCGAGCATCAGCCAGCACGCCGCGGTGGCGGCCCTCACTGGCCCGCAGGACTGCGTGGCCGCGATGCGGGATGCCTTCCAGGTACGGCGGGACCTGGTCGCGGCCCGGCTGGAGGCCCTGCCCGGCGTCCGGCTGCCCGACATCGGCGGGGCATTTTATGCCTTCTTCGACATCCGGCCCGCCCTCGAGCGGGCCCGGTCGGCGGGCCTGGGCACGAGCCTCGCCTGGTGCGAGGCGCTCCTCGAGCGGCAGCAGGTGGCCCTCGTGGCCGGCAGCGCCTTCGGTGCCGAGGGACACGTCCGGATGTCGTTTGCGGCCAGCGAAGAGAGTCTCGACCGCGGACTCGACCGGATTGCCGCCTTCCTGGCCGACCCCACCGCCAGCCGCAGCTGACAGGGGGCCCTGTGGCGGCGGCCGGTTTCCCGTTTTTTTACGATGCCGCACCACCACCCGACTGCCGGCACTGGCGCGCCTGCGGACTCGGACAGGCCGGTCTACCTCGACCATGCGGCCGCCACGCCGCTAACGCCGGAGGTGACCGCTGCGATGGAGATGGCAGCGGCCGAGGCCTATGCCAATCCGTCGAGCCCCCATGCGGCCGGACGGCGGGCCAAGCGGCTGCTTGAAGACGCCCGCGAGCGGATCCTCGGTCTGCTCGGCGGCCGGACGAGCGGCCCGGAACGCGACCGCCTGATCTTCACCAGCGGCACGACCGAAGCCAACCAACTGGCGATCGTGGGCTCGGCCGCCGGCCGCGGCCGGCCGGGCCTCGTCGGATGCTCGGCCCGCGACCACGGCTCGCTGCGGGCCGCAGGCCGCGGGCTCGCCCGCTCTGGCTGGCAGGAACGGGAACTCGCCCTGTCCGCCGGCGGACCCCTGGCTAGCGATGCGCTGGCCGCCTTCGCGGCCGAGGCCGCTGCCGGGTGGCCGGCGATCCTTGCGGTGAGCCTGGTCTGCAGTCAGACCGGCACCTGGGAAGACATGTTCACGCTTGCGGCCATTGCCACAAAGGCTCCCGGGCTTCTTCTCCATGCCGATGCCGCCCAGGCCGCGGCCTGGGGGCCGCTTGAGTTTGCGAGTTCTCCCTTTGCCACGCTCGCCCTGGCCCCGGCCAAGTTTGGGGGCCCGCGGGGGATCGGGGGGCTCGTCGTGAGGCACGGCACGAGCCTCGAGCCGATTCTGCCCGGCCCGCAGGAGCTCGGCCTCCGCGGCGGCACCGAGGCGGTCACACTGGCTGTGGGTTTTGCGCGAGCTCTGGAACTGGCCGTGGCCGGGCGGGAGACGATTGTGAAGCGGGTGACGGCCCTGCGAGACCGCTTCGAGGCAGGCTTTCTCGGGGCCGCGGCGGCAGCGGGCATCGAAGCAGGCGTCGTGGGCCGCGACGCGCGGAGGGCGCCGCACATTGCGAGCCTCGCCCTGGCGGGAGTCGATCGGCAGGCCTTCGTGATGGCGGCCGACTTGGCCGGAGTCTGTCTGGCCACGGGCACGGCCTGTGCCAGCGGGGCGAGCGAGCCGCCAGCCGTGCTCGTCGCCCTCGGCCTGCCGGAGCGGCTCCGGGCCGGGGCCATCCGGGCGAGCGTCGGGGCCACGACCACCGCCGCCGAGATCGAGTTGGCGACGAGCCGCCTCTCGCGGGTGTTCGCGCGGCTGGGGCGGGGGTGAGGGGACTGTCCCCGCTTCGGGGACTGTCCCCTTTCCTGCAAACGCAGGTTTCAGAAATTCGGGTAGCGGGGGTTGGTAAGCGGTCCCCGGAAATCCTCGGGCTCGCGCGAGTTGGAGGCCGGGCACCGATCTGCGGCCGAAAGGGGGACAGTCCCCGCGGCGGGGACAGTCCCCAAGCGACGGAAGGGGCAGCGTCAACTGGCCGGCGGGATCGTCCGTCACGCCGTGACGGACCTCCACGGCCGGATGGTCCTCAGCGGGGGTGTTGGTTGGGTGTCAGAAACGACGCCGGTTGGGTGACGGCGGTCTGGCCGACCGATCGCTCGACGGGCAAGCGACCGACAGCGGACGACGAGCCGCCAGCGTGGCCGACAGATACCGCGACCTGCGACTGACTTTGGGCGATCATCCCGACATGTGGTTTTGATCACGTCTTGGACAGGTTATTGACAGCTCCGTGACACAGAAATCGACTTTTCGAGCGGTTTTTTCAGGGGAGGTACGAAAGCGTTTTGAGGTGTTCCTCATACCCGGGGTCGGCCCCCTTTCCTATTCCTTCCTCCTCCCAAAAAACATCTGAAAAAGCAGGAGTCGGAAGGGGGCAGGGGGCGTTTCGGAAGGGCAGGTTTTCGGGTACATTAAAGGGTCTTCCACAGAGCCCCTCGGGATGGATCCCGGCAGGACTTTTCCAGCCCGCGAGACAGGTTCGGGACCGGTGGAAGCAGGTCCTGAGGAACCAATTGCCCGCATGAAGATTCGTTGTCCCAAGGAGCCCCTCCTGGCCGCAGTCCAGACCGCGGCGGCCGTCGTGCCGGCCCGTTCTCCCAAGCCGGTGCTCACCAACGTCAAGCTCGAAGCCAGCCGCGAGGGGACGGTGATCCTGGCCACCGATCTTGAGATCGGCATCCGGGCGACTGTCGAAGGGGTCGAGACCGAGTCGGCCGGCGCCGTGCTCCTGCCCAGCGGGCGGCTGGCGGCGATCCTCCGAGAGACCCCGGCCGGCACCGTGTTCGAGATCGCCAGCGACGGCACCGCCGCCAGCATCAAGGCGGCCCGCAGCGAGTTTCGGCTGCCGGTCGAGGATCCGCTCGAGTTTCCCAGCGTGGCCACGTTTCCTGAAGGGGCGTGCTATGAGCTTTCGACGCCGCTGGTCCGCGAGCTCGTCCGGCGGACGGTGTTCGCGACCGACAACGAATCGAGTCGCTACGCCCTGGGGGGCGTGCTTGTCGAGCTTTCGCCGGGGGGCGTGATCGCGGTCGGCACCGACGGCCGCCGGCTGGCCAAGATGGAGGGGCCCTGCCAGATCTCGGGCGGCGAAGTCGGCGCGGCTCAGCCGATCGTCCCGGCCCGGGCGATGACGCTCCTCGAGCGGTGTCTGGGCGGGGCCGACGCGCCGGTCCACGTGGCGGTCCGCGACAACGAGATTCTCGTTCGCACCGGCGGCACGGCGATCTCGGCCCGGCTCGTGGAAGGCCGGTTTCCCCGCTGGCGAGATGTCTTCCCGGAGCGGCCCGATGCGGCCCGGGTGCCGCTGGTCGTGGGGCCGCTGTTGGGGGCCGTGCGGCAGGCGGCGATCGTCACGAGCGAGCAGTCCAAGGGGGTCGATTTCTCGTTCGAGCCGGGGCAGCTGGTGCTCTCGGGCCGGTCGGCCGAGAGCGGCGAAAGCCGGGTCGAACTGCCCATCGACCATGCCGGCAGCCCGGTCCGGATCAAGCTCGACCCCCGGTTCGTGAGCGACTTTCTCCGGGTCCTTGACGGCGGAGCGGCCCTGTCGGTCGAGATCACCGATCCGCAGAGCGCCTGCGTCTGCCGGACCGAGGATGGCTACGGCTACGTGATCATGCCGCTGGCGGCCGACTGATGACCGAAGGGCGACGGGGAAACACGGACCATGGCCAGGCATTCCGACGGCCCGCCGAACAGCCGCGGCCCGCAGCCGATCGGCCGGATCGTGTCACGACTCATGGCCCGCACCGGCTACGACCGGGAGCAGGCCAGCGACACGCTCGCCGCCGCCTGGCAGGCGGTCGTTCCGGCGGAGCTTGGGGCGCATGCCCGGCCGGGGCTCGTCCGGCGGGGCGTGCTCGAGGTGTTCGTGAGCCACTCGGCGATCGTCCAGGAGTTTTCCTTTCACAAGCAGGCCGTCGTGGCTGCCCTCCAGGTCCGGCTCCCGGCCGCCGGCATCACCGACATCCGCTGCCGCCTCTCGGAGGCGGCAGCCGGCCCCCGACGGCCCGCCCCGCCCACCCCCTCCCCACCACCCCCCTGGAGGAAAATGGCCATGACCG
>CAYRNG010000170.1:0-3250 GCA_964425395.1 uncultured Candidatus Kuenenia sp.
CGAGGTGAAGTATTCCGATCGCAAGGCCTGGCAGCAGGCCTGCGACATGTATCGCCGCTGGCCCTTCTTCCAGGCCACGATCGACAACGCGAGCCTGGCCCTGGCCAAGGCCGACATGGCGATCGCGGGCCACTACTCCGAACTTGACGACGACGCCGACGCCCGCCGCCGGATCTGGCAGCGGATCGCCACGGAATACGACCGGGCCCGGCAGGCGATTCTCGACCTCGTCGGCGGGCAGGCACTGCTGGGGGCGACGCCCTGGTTTCAACGGTCGATCGAGGCCCGCAATCCGTCCGTCGATCCGCTCAACCTGATCCAGGCGGAGTTCATGCGCCGCCGCCGGGCCGAACTCGCGGCCGACCCTGCCGCGGGTGACCAGCACCGCGACCTGTTGCGACTCTGCGTCCAGGGTATCGCCGCGGGCATGCGGACCACGGGCTGAGGACAGGCCAGGAGACCATGACCATGACCACCGCCGACCTCGAGATCGCCTCGCTTGGGCCGTGTCGGATCGACTCGCCGTTGAAGTCGTGGATCGAGACCCGCCAGACCACCGAGCACTACGTCGGCGAATCCGACCGCGTGCTCTTCCCCGACACGCTCGGGCAGGTCGTCGCCGCCGGTCTATCGCCCGCCGAGTTGCCCGGCTTCGAGCCGGCCGGCCCGCGGCGGAGCATCTTCTTCGATCCCGCCAAACTCCGGGTGGGAGTCGTGACCTGCGGCGGCCTCTGCCCCGGGATCAACGACGTGATCCGGGGCCTCGTGATGGAACTCGCCTTCCACTACGGCGTGCGGCGGATCTACGGCTTCCGCAACGGCTATCAGGGGTTCGTGGCCCGCTACGGCCACGACGTGACAGATCTCACACCGGAGCTGGTCAGCCGGATCGCCGAGGACGGAGGCACGATCCTCGGCACTTCCCGAGGCAGCCAGGACCCGGACGCGATCGTCGACTGCCTCGAGCGGCAGGACATCGGCGTGCTGTTCGTGATCGGCGGCGACGGCACCCTCCGCGGGGCCATGCAGATCGCCGCGCGGGTGCGGGAGCGGGGAGGCCGGATCGCCGTGGTCGGAATCCCCAAGACGATCGACAACGACATCCCCTACATCGACCAGTCGTTCGGCTTCCAGACCGCCTTCGCCGAAGGCACCAAGAGCATCCGCTCGGCCCACGTCGAGGCCAAGGCCTCCCCGAACGGCGTGGGGCTCGTCAAGCTGATGGGCCGCCACTCGGGCTTCATCGCCTGCTACGCGGCGCTCGCCGAGCCCGACGCCAACTACGTGCTGATTCCTGAGGTGCCCTTCGCCCTCGACGGGCCCGGCGGCCTTCTGGCCCATCTGACCGGACGGGTTCGCGACCGCGGCCACGCGGTGATCGTGGTGGCCGAGGGGGCGGGGCAGGATCTTGTGCCGGCGGCGCAGGCGGGGGCCGACGCCTCGGGCAACAAGAAGCTCCACGACATCGGGATCTTTCTCCGCCAGCGGATCGCCGACCGCTTCGCGGCCGAGGGGCTGGAGCTGAACCTCAAATACATCGACCCCAGCTACGCGATCCGCAGCGTCGAGGCCAACCCCTTCGACAGCGTCTACTGCCTCAGGCTGGCCCAGAACGCCGTCCATGCGGCGCTCGCCGGCCGCACGGAACTGGTGATCGGCCGCTGGCGGGGCCGCTACGTCCACATCCCGATGCACCTGGCCGTGAGCCGAAGCAACCAGGTCTGCCCCGACGGCGACCTCTGGCTGGCGGTCCTCGAGGCCACCGGCCAGCCGACGGCCTTCGCCTGAGCGGCCGCTTCCTTGTCCGAGCCCCCCGGAGACCCCCCCGATGCCTGCCGTCGCCTTCTACGACACCAAGCCCTACGACCGCGAGTTCATGCTGGCCGCCGCGGGGGGGGCGGAGGCGAGCGGCGGGCCTGACGGAATCCGCTGGCTGTTCCGCGAATTTCGGCTCACGGCCGACACCGCGGCCACGGCCGAGGGGGCCACGGCCGTCTGCGGCTTTGTCAACGACGTGCTCGACCGGAATTGCCTCGCGACGCTGGCCGGCGCCGGGATTCGCCACGTGGCCCTCCGGTGCGCCGGCTTCAACAACATCGATCTGGCGGCCGCCCGCGAGCTCGGCCTCGTCGTCACCCGGGTGCCGGCCTACTCGCCATACGCCGTGGCCGAGCACACCGTGGCCCTGGTGCTGGCGCTCAACCGGCGGATCCACCGGGCCTACAACCGGGTCCGCGAGCAGAACTTCTCCCTGGCGGGCCTGGTGGGCTTCGACCTCCACGGCAAGACCTGCGGGATCGTGGGCACGGGCAAGATCGGCCGGGTGGCCGCCGAGATCTTCAAGGGCTTCGGAATGCGGGTCGTAGCCCACGACCCATATCCGCTCGCCGACTGGGCGACCGCCCACGGGATCGACTATCTCCCGCTCGACGAGCTGCTCGCCGCCAGCGACATCGTCTCGCTCCACCTTCCCCTCACCCCCGAGACCCACCACCTCGTGAGCGCCGCCACGCTCGACCGGATGAAGCCGGGGGCGATGCTCGTCAACACCAGCCGCGGCAAGCTGATCGACACCGCCGCCGTGATCGTGGCCTTGAAGAGCGGCCGCCTCGGCGGCCTGGCGATCGACGTCTACGAGGAGGAAGAGGGGGTCTTCTTCGAGGATCTCTCCGGGCAGGTGCTCCAAGACGACGAACTGGCCCGGCTGCTGACGTTCCCCAACGTCCTGGTCACGGCCCACCAGGCGTTCCTCACCCGTGAAGCCCTTGGCGAGATCGCCCGGGTGACGGTCGAGAACCTGCTGTTGGTCGCCCGCGGCGCGGCACCGCTTGCCGGCACGATCGTCGGAGAAGGTGCATAGGCCGGGGCTGAGTCGCCTGAGCTCGGCAAGCGGGTCGCGGGGGGGGCCACCTCAACTGGCCGGCGGGATACCAGGCTCCGCCTGCCCGCCAGGAAATCCCGCCGCTACAAGGCGGCCGGTTTGGCGAAACGTAGCCGCGGGTTTGTTACCCGCGGACAGCGGGAAGCCGCTGACCGAAAACGGTGGCACTGGCTGGGCAGCGTCAACGGGCGGGGGGAAAAAAACCCCGCCGCTACGGGGGCGGCGTCAGGCGGCGGGGCGGATAGTCCGTCACGGCGTGACGGACCTACGACTCAATGCGGGTCGAGGGAGGGGTGCCCGTGCTATCTCGACGGCGTTGGAAACCGTCCGCAGGCAGGATGCCGAAGGACGGTTTCCATCGAGCGAGCT
>CAYRNG010000171.1:0-4361 GCA_964425395.1 uncultured Candidatus Kuenenia sp.
ACCAGGATCGCCGTCTGGACCACGAGCAGGACGATGATCGCCCACTCGAGGCCCATCTGCCGGCGGGCGATCTCGACGTCGAGAGCCCGCTGGCTGGCCCCCTCGGCAACCCGCTCGGCGAGCTCGGCCCGACCCACGGCGAGCTCGTGCCGCTCGGCCAGGCGGCTGCGGTCACGGAGCCGCTCGCCGAGCTGGCTGGCGAGCGTGGGGGGATGCAGGGGCGGGGCGTGAACGGCCGGGGCGAGCAAGGCCAGCGACCGGGCCACCGCCACCGCGACGCGGTACCGCGTTTCCCGGGCCGCCCGCCGCTCAGCGGCGCGTTCATCGAGCCCGAGGTGGCCATCGAGATCAGCCTCCACCTTCGCCAGGAGTGTCGTGGCCCGCTCTTCGGCAGCCCGGAGCGTGGCCTCATGGCCGGCGAACTCGAGCACCGCCCGCTCGAGCTCGGCGAGCCGCTCGGCCGGCCCCACGACGGCGGCCCGGCCCGGCCCCCAGGCGACGAGCGTGCCGTAGAGCGGGATCGTGACGGCGGGCGGACAGCCGGCCGAGCCTGATTCGGGGCCGGCCGCTACCCAAGCGGCCAAGGCCGAGGGCTCGTGGACCGCAGCCGAGTCGGAGGCCACCTCCCCCTCGGCGGCCGCGGGCACGAGCAAGAGTTCGAACGGCCGGCCGCCCGGCAGCGTCTTCGCGACGAGCGTGGCCGCGGCGGGCAGTCTCGCGGGGAGGCCGGGAGCGGGCGGAGCGTCGCCGGCGGGATCGTGGTCGTTGGCAATCATGGGATCTGCGCCGCGAGTATCCTCGGGGGACGAGCGTGGACGGCGGTGTCGCTGGCGGAGGGGCTCTGCCGGGGCGGCATTGCCCCGGCGGCCTGCTCGGCTACGAGCCAGCCGGCCACGTGCTCGGCCGAGTCGAGCACTCCGTTGAGGGTTGAGTCGAACAGGTAGTCGCCCACCAGGAACAGGTTGGGGTGGGCCGGGGCGGGCCGGTGGCGGCGGTCGAGCGGAAGCGGCGTCCAGCCGCCCGGCAGGCCGCTGACGGCGCCGGTCCAGCGATGCACACGGGCCTCGACCACGCTCTGCCGAAAGTGAGCCAGCTCCGCCGGCAACGCGTCGAGCGCCGCGGCCACCAGGGCGTCGTCGGTCCAGCCGGCCATCGCGAGGGCGGCCTCCCCGCCTACGAGCCAGCCGAGCACGGTGTGGCGGGCCGTCGGATCCCGGCCGCTCTCGATGTACAGGCAGGTGCCCCCGAAGGCGTCGAGCATCAGGTAGTCGTCCTCCCCTGGGACACCGCCGAGCGGCCCGCCGAGCAGGAGCGTGATCCGCAGGTAGTGGGCCGGATGGTCGTGGTGGGCCAGGTGCCGGCCGAGGGCCACGGCCAGGCCGGGCGGCTCGCACTCGAGCCGGCCCAGCGGCTCGATCGGCAGGGCCAAGACCACGGCGTCGAAGGTCTCCTCACGGGGCTGGCCCCGCTCCGTCCAGTGGAGCGTGAGCGGGCCGGCCGGCTCGCCGGCGATCCGGGTCACGGCGGCGGCGAGCCGGACGCGGGCCCCCAGCCGGGCGGCAATCTCAGTCACGAGCTGCTCGTTGCCTCCGGCGATCCGGTAGAGCCGCATGTAGGCCGGGTCGTTCATGAGGTAGTTCTGGAGCCCGTAGGCGGTGCTCGTGGCGGCCGGCTCGGTGGCCAGGTCGCTATGGATCATCGTCTCGAGGTAGCCGCGGGCCGAAGCCGAGCCGAGGCCCGCCAGTGCCGCCGCAAAACCATCCCCGGGAACGGCGGCGGCCGCGTGGTCGGATCCCGCCTCGTAGAACTCCGCCGGGGTGAGGGCGGCCCGGGCCCGGGCGTCGAAGGCGAGCAGCCGGTCGCGGGCCTCAGGACCGAGCGTGTCGGAAAGGTCGTCGAGGTTGGCGATCCGCCGGCCTCCGAAATAGACCGCCGCGCCGGCCAGCGGCACCGTCGGCAGCCCCAGCCCGCGGACGAGCTCTCGGAGCGGGTCGTCGGCCACGGGCGAATAGTCGTAGAACTCGGCCGCCCCCGCCTCGTACCGCACCGGGGCCGCCGCGAAGGAGGGCGTGAGCAGCTTGCCTCCCAGCCGCCCGCTCCGCTCGAAGATCGTGATCTCGAGCGGGGCCGAGGCCAGCCGCTCGAGGTGCCAGGCCGTGAACAGCCCGCCGGGGCCGCCCCCCACGATGCCCACGCGGACGGGGCGAGCAGTCGCGGCGGGATTCGATGCGCTCATGGAAACCGTTCAACGGCCGATGGGGTGGAATGTCGTGCGGGACTTCCTCTGCCGCACGCCAACCACTCCTGCCGCATGCCTTCGCTGCCTCGCGGCCTGCCAGAACGCGGTTCTCACACGGTCCGCGGACGGAGTCTAGGCCCCTTGTGGGGCTGGTGACTGGACAGTTCGCGGAGGGGCGGCTAGGCCTGTCAGACCTCGAGCGGTATGGTAACGCCGTTTGAGTCACCAGGAGTCCGCCCCGATGGCCAGTCGTCTCTCGCTCGCTCTCGGTCTCGTATCCATGTTAGCCGGAGGCTCCGCGGCGGGCGTCGAGCCCGTCCGGATGGGCTGCGGCCTGATGACCTTCGACACGGTGCCCGGCTGGGGGCTCGACGCCGAGGGCAAGTCGCAGATCGGCCCCACCCACGGCAGCGTGGTCGTGGACGGGAAGGGGCAGGTCTACACGAGCTCCAACCTCGGGATCTTCGTGTTCACGCCCGACGGCCAGCTCGTGCGGCGGCACCTTGGCGGCGACTACACCGGCCTCCACGACATGGAGATTCGCACCGAGGAGGGCCGCGACTTCATCTACGGGGCCCGCAACGTGGCCGGTGAGGGCATCAAGATCGACGCCGAGACCGGCGCGGTGGCCCTCAAGCTCGGCATCCCGACCGAGGCGGAGTGCGGCCTCGTGATCGGCAAGTGGTCCCCGACCGCGATCACCGTGGCCCCGAACGGCGAGATCTACCTCTCCGACGGCTACGCCAGCAACCGGATCTTCCGGTTCGGCCCCGATGGAAAATACCGCGCGCACTTCGGCACCAAGGGCAACGGCCTCAAGGAGTTCAACACCGCCCATGGGATGACGCTCGACAGGCGGTACGACCCGCCGCGGCTCTTGATCTGCGACCGCAACCATCAGCCCAAGGGCCGCTTGCTCCACTACGACCTGGAGGGCAACTTCCTCGAGGAGGTGATCACGGGGCTCGGGATGCCGACGGCGGTATCCATCCAGGGCGACTATGTCTCTGTGCCCGACCTCCACGGCCGGCTCGTAATCCTCGACAAGAGCAACACCATCATGGCGGTGCTCGGCCACAACCCCGACCCCAAGACCCGGGGCAACTACAACGTGCCCCAGGACCAGTGGAAGGAAGGGATCTTCAGCGGCACCCACGGCTCGTTCTGGGATGCCGAGGGCAACCTCTACGTGCAGGACTGGAACGTCTCCGGCCGGATCATGAAACTCGCGCGGGTGGACCAGGAGGGCAATGCTGCGGAAGCCAATTAGCCTCCATAGGCGTCGTAGCCGGTCTTGAGGATCAACAGCGAGACGACCGCCACGAACACCACCCGGATGAACCGCGAACCGTGGCGGAGGGCCAGGTGGGTGCCCAGCAGGCTGCCCGCCACGTTGGCGACCACCATCGGCCCGAGCAGGTGCCACCAGACGTTGCCCGTGCCGGCGAACACGCCGATCGCCCCCAGGTTCGTGGCGGCGTTGATGATCTTGGCCGAGGCGGCGGCGTGGAGGAAGTCGAAGCCCAAGACCCGCACGAAGAGGAAGATCAGAAAGCTCCCGGTGCCCGGCCCGAAGAAGCCGTCATAGAGCCCGAGGACAAGCGCGATTCCGGTGGCGGCGGCAGCCTGGCGGCGGGGACTGTGGCGGGGGGCATGCACCTCCCCGAGCCGCCATTGAAGGAGCGTCTGCACGAGCACGGCCGCCAGGAGCAGCGGCAAGAGCCCCCGAACGAGGCCCCCGGGCGCGACCGTCACGACCGCCGCCCCGGCTGCGCCGCCGGCCAGGGCCGCCGCGATCGCCGGCCGGAGGGTGGCCCAGGGGAGCGTCACGCGGCGGCCGAAGGCAGCGGCGGCCGGCAGGGTGCCGGAGAGCATCGCCACCTTGTTGGTACCGAAGAGCTCGGCGACCGCCGCCTGTGGATAGATCCCGAGCAGGGCGGGAATCGAGATTAGCCCGCCGCCGCCGGCAATCGCATTGAGAAGGCCGCCGGCAAAGGAGGCGAGCGTGACGAGGGCGAGGTCGAGCATCGGGGAGCGGCCGGAACAGGCAGGGCGGCCAGGCAGGGAAGCCGATCATACCCGCCCCGGCGAGACACCCCAGGCCCGGCCGTCTGCCGGCCCG
>CAYRNG010000172.1:0-1670 GCA_964425395.1 uncultured Candidatus Kuenenia sp.
ACCCGTCGAGCACGACCACCCGCTCGGAGTGCAGGGCAGGGGAGGCGAAGGGGGCGTCGTAGCAGAGCGTCCGGTAGAGCTCGTCGCTGATGATCGTGATGCCGTGCCGGTCGGCCAGGGCGGCCAGCTCGCGGACGGTCGCCGCGTCGGCTACGACGCCGGTGGGATTGGCCGGCGTGTTCAGGAGGATCACCTTGGTCTGGGGCGTGATCGCCGCCGCCACTCGGGGCACGTCGATCGCGAACGTGGGGGCCGTGTCGAGCGGCACGACCTGCCCCCCGAGAAACTCCACCAGCGGCCGATACATCACGAAGGCCGGCTCGAAGATGATCACCTCGTCGCCGGGATCGACGAGGGCCATCAGGGCCAGGACCAGCCCGCCGGTGGTGCCGCTGGTGACCAACAGCCGCCGATCGGGCTGGCCCGTCTCGGCTCGGGCGGTCGCCTGGAGCCGATCCTGCAGCGGGGGAATGCCTTGGGTCAGCGTGTAGCCGTTTCGGCCCGAGTCGATCGCCGCCTGCGCAGCGGCCCGGGCCCCCGCCGGCATGGCGAAGTCGGGCTGGCCGATCGAGAGGTTGATCGGGTCGTCGAGCCGGGCCGCCAGCTCGAAGGCCTTGCGGATCCCGGAGGAATCGAACGCGGCAGCGCGGCGGGCGACCGTCACGTCAGCCGGCGTCCTTGAAGAGCTCGGCCAGCCGCGCGCCGAGCTTCTCGCCGCGGACGTCGAGCGTGATCACGTTGCCGTCGCGGCCGATCAGCACCAGCTGGGGGATGCCCGAGATCCCGTAGAACTGGGCCACCGGATCCTGCCAGCCCTTGCCGGCGAACAGGATCGGCCAGGGAATCTTGTTCTCGGCCACGAACTTCTCGACGTCCGCCTTGTCCTCGTCGAGGCTGATGCCCACCACCTCGAAGCCCTGGGCGTGGTACTTTTCATACTCGGCGAGCATGTTGGGAATCTCGGCGACGCAGGGACCGCACCAGGTGGCCCAGAAGTCGACGAGCACCACCTTGCCGGCCAGCTGCGCCTGGTCGAAGGGCGTGCCGTCGAGGAGGGCGCCCTTGATCTCCATCGGATTGCCCGGGAGGCCGAGCAGCCGCAGCTTGCCGGAGAAGCTCTCGCCGAGCTGCTGGATGCGGGGATTGGTGCTGGCGGCCATGAGGGGCCCGAAGGTCTTCATCGCCCGGGCGGCCACCCCGTCGGCGTCGGGAGCCTGCTCGAGGGCGCCGGCGAGCTGGGCCGCGAGCCCGGCGGTCTGGACGTCGTCGGGATCGGCCTTGAGGAGGGCGGCCGTCTGGTCGACGAGGGCCCCGGCACCGGCGAAGTCGCCGCTGGAGAACATCTCCTGGGCGGCGGCCACGATCAGCATCCGCTTGCCCTCCATCGCCAGCGGGGCGACCGGGCTCTCGGCGAGGGTGGCGGCGAAGGCGGCCAGCTGCTCGGCGGCCTGCTCGTCGCCGAGCTGCCGCAGGGCCGAGAGGCTCTGCAGCTTGAGCTGGGCCGCCTGGCCGTAGAGCTCGTCGTCGGCCTTGACCTGCGCCAGGATCTTGTCGGAAGCCTCGACTGCCACCCGTGACACGCCCTGGATGTAAGCCATCATCTCCTCGCGGGAGCTGGGCTGCTGCTTGGGGGGCAGGAGGCCCTGCACGAAGGCCAGCAGTTCGGCGGG
>CAYRNG010000173.1:0-5459 GCA_964425395.1 uncultured Candidatus Kuenenia sp.
GCTCGGCCGCTCGCTGGGCCGCGACCATCATCCCAATGCCTTCACGATGTGGCTGGCCGGCGGCGGCATCCGGGGGGGCATCACCTACGGCGAGACCGACGAGCTCGGCTTCCACGTCGCCAAGGACGAGGTGCACGTGCACGATCTCCAGGCCACGATCCTCCACTGTCTGGGCCTTGACCACGAGCGGCTCACCTACCGCTACCAGGGCCGCGACTTCCGGCTGACCGACGTGCACGGCCACGTGGTCAAGGGCCTCCTGAGCTGACGGGCGTCGTCGGGGACTGTCCCCGCTTCGGGGACTGTCCCCTTTCGATATGCCCCGAAGCCAAGCCTCCCGTGGGTCGCTCTCTCCGTTCCAACGCACCGTCCCCTGGCTCGCGCCAGGGGTTTCGATGTGCGTCGCGCGTGCCATAAAAACCCCGGGCGCGAGCCCGGGGACGGTGGGTCAGACCCTCTCCCCGCCCCCCACACCACACGACGCGCATGAAACGGCCGCCCGGATGTGCGGCCGGAGGGCCGCGAAACCCTGCCGACCCTGGGCCGTTCAAGGAATTGGGCGGCTACGGTGCCGCCGCGTTCCGGCCCTGCTTGAACCCCTTTTGAAGAGGGGTCGCGTCGGTGGTCGGGAGTTTGCGTTTAACTGTCCGCTCTCTGCTGGAGTTTCTCATCATGTCAGCTGTCGCCCGATTCTGTTCGCCCGTCGTGGGCCTGGCCGTCCTGCTGGCCGCCGCGGCCCCAGCTTCCCGTGCCGCTGCCGCCGCACCAGAGGAGGCCGCCATCGGGGCCGTCGTGCGGGCTCTGGTCGGCTCGACCGCCCTGCTCGCCGAGGATGAGGAGCGTGAAGGAGGCCGCGGTGAGGGTCGGCGCAGCCGAGACTGGAGCCGCGGCGGCGAGCGGAGCCGGGGCGACACCGAACGGATGATGAAGGACGTCATGGATCGCCTCTCGCGGATCGAGCGGATGCTCGGCGAGCGGGGCCCGATGATGGGCCGCGGGCCGGGCGGACCGCCGGCGGGCGGACCGGGGCGAGGCGGCGACTGGCGGGGCCGGCCCGCGATGTCTCCCGAGATGCGGCAGCAGTGGGAGGCCCGGATGAAGGAGCGGCGTGAGCAGTGGGAGAACATGTCACCCGAAGAGCGGGAAAAGATGAAGCAGGAGTGGCAGGCCCGGATGAAGGAAGGCCGCGAGAAGATGGAGGCGGCCCGCGAGAAGTGGAAGAACGCCTCCGAGGAGGAGCGGGCCGAGATGAAGAAGCAGTGGGAAGCCTGGATGAAGGAGGGCCGTGAAAAGATGGCGGAGCGACGGCCCGAGGGGGTCGAGCGGCCGGAGATGAATCCCGAGGCCAGACGGATGGTTGACGAGGCCCGCCGACGGGCCGCCGAAATGGAGGCCCGCGTCAAGCGGCTCGAGGCCGAGCTCGAGCGGATGAAAGGCCGGCAGAAGGAGTCCGCCGACGAGGAGTTTTGACGATTTTTCGTCCTCCGGCGGCTGGTCTCTGGGCTTCGGCCCGGCCTCGACCCTTGACACCGTCGGGCCGACGGTCTTTGATAGAGGAAGCGGTGGATGTCCGCCGCTCCCTCCCGCCGATCGATCCCGCCCCTTGACGGGATCCGCGCCGTGGCCCGCCGCGGCGGCGACGCGGGTGCCCCCGAGGAGCGATTCTCGCCTGAGAATCGAGACTGATGGGTCACGCCGCCCCTGGTCTGCGTCTGCACTTGATCGCGATCGCCTGCGTGGTGGCGGCGGTCGGCCAGGCTGCCGAACCGCCAATTGACTTCAACCGCGACATCCGGCCGCTGCTCTCCGACCGCTGCTTCGCCTGCCACGGCCCCGACGCCGATGATCGGCAGGCCGGCCTGCGGCTCGACCTCCGCGAGACGGCCGTGGCCGCGGTCGAGAGCGGCACTACGGCCGTGGTGCCGGGCGATCCGGCCGCGAGCGAACTCATCGCCCGGATCACGAGCACCGACCCCGACATCGTCATGCCGCCGCCCCGGATCGGCAAGCCGATCACGCCCGCCGAGGCCAAGCTCCTCGAGCGGTGGATCACCGCCGGCGCGGAATACAAGGGGCACTGGGCCTTCGAGCGGGTCGAGCGGCCGGCCGTGCCCGCGGTCCGCGACGCCGCCTGGGCGAAGACGCCGATCGATCGCTTCATCCTCGCCCGGCTCGAGGCCGAGGGGCTGGCCCCGAATCCCGAAGCCGACCGCGTCACGCTCGCCCGCCGCCTGGCCCTCGACCTGCCCGGCCTGCCGCCCGCGCCGGCCGCCGTCGATGCCTTCCTCGCCGACGCCGCCCCCGACGCCTACGAGCGGTATCTCGATTCGCTCCTGGCCAGCCCGCACTTCGGCGAGCGGATGGCAATCGAGTGGCTCGACGCGGCCCGGTATGCTGATTCAAGTGGCTACCAGACCGACTCCAGCCGCCAGAACTGGCCCTGGCGAGACTGGCTGATCCGGGCCTTCAACGACAACCTGCCGTTTGACGAGTTCACGATCCACCAGCTCGCCGGCGACATGCTCGAGAATCCGACCCGCGACCAGATCGTGGCCACCGGCTTCAACCGCAATCACCGGCTCAACGGCGAGGGGGGCATCATCGCCGAGGAGTGGCGGGTGGAGACCGTGATCGACCGGGTCGAGACCACCGGCCAGACCTGGCTGGGCCTCTCGGTCGGCTGCGCCCGCTGCCACGACCACAAATACGACCCGCTCTCCCAGCGTGAGTTCTACGCCCTGTTCGGCCTGTTCAACAACGTGCCCGAGACTGGCACCAATCTCGGGTCAACCCACCGCGGCGGTGGGAATGTTGATCCCGTGCTCGAACTCCCCAGCCCCGAGCAGGCGGCGGAGATCGCCCGCCTCGAGCGGGTGGTGGCTGATGCGGAGGCCGGTGTCAAGGCCGAAGTGGCGAACCTCGACGCCCTGGTGGCCGAGTGGGAGGCAGCGCTCAGCCCGCTCGTCGGCGGGGCCGACAAGGCCTGGGAGCCGTTCGAGCCGCTTGAACTGAGAAGCGCCGGCGGGGCCACCTTCCGGCGGAGCGAGGACGGCTCCTGGCTCGTGGAGGGAGCCAACCCGCCCCACGACACCTACGAGTTCGAGGCCCTGTTGCCGGGCCAGGCGTTCGGGGGCGTGCGGCTGGAGGTGATCCCCGATCCGGCCCTCGCCGGCGGCGGCTTCGGGCGGGCGGGCAATGGCAACATCGTCGTCTCCAAGATCGAGGTCGAGATCGAGCCGGCCGACGGCGGTAACACGATTCCGGTCAAGCTCGCCCGGGCCGAAGCCGACTTCGCCCAGCAGAACTGGCCGGCCGCCGCGGTGCTCACCGGGCAAAAGGGCAAGGGCTGGGCGATCGACGGCCACGCCCCGGGCAAGCGGCAGCCCCGGCACCTGGCCGTGTTTCCGGCCGCGGCGATCGACGTGCAGGAGAACTCGCGAATCCTGATTCGGATTCGTCAGGAGGCGTTCGCGGGCCATACCATCGGCAAGTTCCGGCTCTCGATCGCGGGGGGCGACCCGGCGGTGCTCGGCGTGGGCGGGTCCAACCTGCCGGCAGAGGTGGCCGCGGCGCTGGCGGTCGAACGCGACGGGCGATCCGGCCCCCAGCAGGAAGCGATCCGGAAATTCTATCGCGAGAAGGTGGATGGTCCCGTCAAGCGGGCTGAGGCGGCCCGCGACGCGGCCCGCAAGAGCCTCGCCGACTTCCGCAAGACGCTGCCCACGGCGATGGTGATGAAGGAGGGGCAGCCGCGAGACGCCTTCCTGCTCGTCCGCGGCGAGTACGACAAGCCGGGCGAGAAGGTGGCGGCGGGGCTGCCGGCGTTTCTGCCGCCGCTCCCCGAGGGCACCGCGGCCGACCGACTGGCCCTGGCCCGGTGGACCGTTTCCCGCGACCACCCGCTCACCTCCCGCGTCCAGGTGAACCGGCTCTGGGAGCGATTCTTCGGCACCGGCCTCTCGAAGACGAGCGAGAACCTCGGCAGCCAGGCCGAGTATCCCAGCCACCCCGAACTCCTCGACTGGATGGCGGCCGAGTTCATGGAAGGCACGTCGCTGCCGAGCGTGGGCGGCCGGCCGGCCGGCCCCTGGGACTTAAAGGCCTTCGTCAAGCTGCTCGTGACCAGTGCCGTCTACCGACAGAGTGCCGCCACCACGCCCGAACAGCTGGCCCGCGACCCGGACAACCGGCTCCTGGCGAGGGCCCCGCGGATCCGGCTGCCGGGCGAGATCGTCCGCGACCAGGCGCTCGCCGCGGCGGGGCTGCTTGTCCCTGCGATCGGCGGCCCGAGCGTGCGGCCCTGGATGCCGGACGGAGTCTGGGACGAGACGAGCAAGTACGGCGACCTGCGGGGCTACAAGCCCGACACCGGACCGGGCCGCTACCGCCGCAGCATGTACACGATCTGGAAGCGGACCGCCGCGCCCCCCACGATGCTCCTGTTCGACGCCCCCAACCGGGAGATCTGCCAGGTCAAGCGGTCGCGGACAAACACGCCGCTGCAGGCCTTGGCGCTCTTGAATGAGACGACCTTCATCGAGGCCGCCCACGGCCTCGCCCGGCGAATGCTCGCCGAGGGGGGCGAGACCCCGGCGGCTCGGATCGCCCACGGCTTCCGGCTGGCGGTCGGCCGGCCGCCGGCCGAGGCCGAACTGGCCACGCTCATGGCGGGCTTCGAGGCCGACCGGGCGGCGTTCGCCGGCGACTCGGCCGCCGCGGGGCAGTTCGCCGGCTTCGGCCTCGTCAAGCCGGCGGAGGGCATCGCCGCCGCCGAGGCAGCCGCCTACGCCCTGGCCGCCAACGTGATCATCAACCTCGACGAATTCGTGATGCGGGAGTGAGACCATGAGAACCCCGAACCACCACCACGTCCTCCACGTCCAGGACGCCCTCAACCGCCGCGTGTTCTTGGGCGGCACGGCCGGCGGGCTCGGGGCCACGGCCCTGGCGAGCCTGCTGGCCCCCGCGGAAGCGGCGACCGCGACCGTTAACCGGGCTGGCCAGGCGTTTCCCAGCTTCCCCCCCAAGGCCAAGCGGATCATCTACCTCTTCCAGTCGGGTGCGCCTTCGCAGATGGATCTCTTCGATCCCAAACCCGGGATGGCGAAGCGGCGGGGCGAGAATCTCCCCGAGTCGATCCGCCAGGGTCAGCGGCTGACCACGATGACCAGCGGCCAGAAGAACTTTCCGGTCGCCCCCTCGATCTTCAAATTTGCCCAGCACGGCCAGAGCGGGATGTGGTTCAGCGAGCTGGTGCCCAACATCGCCCGCCACGCCGACCGCTGGTGCATGATCCGCTCGATGGTCACCGAGCAGATCAACCACGATCCGGCGATCACCTTCTTCCAGACCGGCCATCAGCTCGCCGGCCGGCCGAGCATCGGCTCCTGGGTGAGCTACGGCCTGGGCAGCGACAACGCCGACCTGCCGGCCTACATCGTGCTCACGAGCTTCGGCTC
>CAYRNG010000174.1:0-5604 GCA_964425395.1 uncultured Candidatus Kuenenia sp.
CCCCCGCCGCGAGTATGCCGCGATCAAGTTCTTCCTCTACACGCTGCTCGGCTCGGTGTTGATGCTGCTGGCGATCCTGATGCTCTACTTCACGAGCGATCTCAGGATGCTCTCGCCGGAGCAGCTCGAGCGGGCCCACGTGGTCAGCCCGGCCCTCGACGCCGCCGCCCGGGCCGATGCCGTGGCGGCCATCAAGACGGCGGCCGAACCGGTCCACACCTTCAACCTCCTGGCCCTGGCCCAGCTCGGCCAGCTGCGTGAGTCGCCCTTCGCGGCGACGCGGCTCTGGGGCTGGTCGCTCGAGAACTGGGCCTTCCTGCTCCTGCTGATCGGCTTCGTGATCAAGGTGCCGGTGGTGCCGGTGCACACCTGGCTGCCCGACGCCCACGTCGAGGCCCCGACGCCGATCTCGATGATCCTGGCCGGCGTGCTCCTGAAGCTCGGCGGCTACGGCATCCTCCGGATCTGCTATCCCATCTGCCCGGGCGGCGGCCTGACGCTGGCCTGGCTCGTCTGCGGGCTGGGCGTGGTCTCGATGGTCTACGGCGCGTTCGCCGCCCTCGCCCAGACCGACTTCAAGCGGATGGTGGCCTACAGCTCCGTCAGCCACATGGGCTACGTGATGCTCGGCCTGGGCGTCTGGAGCGCGGTGGCCGGCAATGAGTTTCGCTGGGACGCCTGGGCCCAGGGCGTCAACGGCGCCATGTTTCAGATGCTGGCCCACGGCTTTTCCTCGGCCGGGATGTTCTTCATGGTGGGCGTGCTCTACGACCGGGTCCACCACCGCAACCTCAACGAGTTTGGCGGGATCTTCAACCGGATGCCGGTCTACTCGGCCCTGGCGGTGGCGATCTTCTTCGCCGGCCTCGGCCTGCCCGGGCTGTGCGGCTTCATCGGCGAGGTGCTGGTGACGCTCTCGGCCTGGAACTACAGCAAGATCCTGGCGGTGATCTCGGCCTTCACCGTGATCCTGACAGCGGCCTACATCCTGTGGGCCATCCAGCGGGTCTACCTGGGTGCCGAATACAAGGGTCCCCACGGTGACCACCTCGTGCCGATGACGGCCCGGGAACTGTCGATCGCCACGCCGCTGGTGTTCCTGGCGATCCTGTTCGGGGTGGCCCCCCAGCTGCTCTTCAATTACGTGACCCCGACTGTCAACCGGCAGGTCGAGACCCTCGCCACCTGGACCCGCGAGGTGCGGCCCGACTTCCCGGCCACGCCAGCGGTCGAGTCAGCGGCGGTTGCGGCCCCGGCCGCCCTGGCGGGAGAATGACCGATGGATTTGGGAAGCCTCGTTTCCGGCACGATCAACGACACCCTCCAGGTGTCGTTGCCCCTGTTTCGCACCGAGGCCGCCCTGGCGGCCGGCATGGTGCTCCTGCTCCTCTGCCGGATGCTGCCGGTGCTCCGCTGGATCGACTCGGCGGCAATCGCCTTGGGCGTGGCCGGCTTTGCGGCCTGGTATGCCTGGGCCGATCTCCAGGCCCATCCCGGCCTCCGCCAGGAGCTGTTCGGCGGCTTGCTCGTGTTCGACTCGCTCTCCGCGGCGATCCGGCTGCTCCTGGCCGCCTTCCTCGTGCTGTACGTGCTGTTCACGAAGAGCTCGGGCATCCCCGATCGCGAGGACGGCGCCGACTTCTACGTGCTCGTGTTCGGCGGCACGCTCGGCATGTGCCTGATGGCCTCGGCCAACCACCTGCTGATGGTGTTCATGGCCGTGGAGATGGCGAGCGTGCCCTCCTACGCCCTGGCCGCGATTCTCAAGGGCCGTAAGGCGGCCTCCGAGGCGGGCCTCAAGTATGCCGTCTACGGGGCCGGGGCCGCCGGGATCATGCTCTACGGGATCAGCCTCCTGGCCGGCGTGACGGGCACCTGCCACCTGCCGAGCATGGCCGCGGAACTCGGCCGGATCATGGGGGAGGGGGCCGCCACGGGCGAGATCATGGTGCTCTCGCTGGGCGGGCTGATGCTCGCCGTGGGCCTGGCCTTCAAGCTCTCGGCGGTGCCCTTCCACTTCTGGTGCCCCGACGTGTTCGAGGGGGCCGCGGCCGAGGTGGGGGCCTTCCTCTCGGTGGCCAGCAAGGCGGCCGCCGTGGCCCTGGCCCTGCGGATCGTGTACGGCCTGGGCACGCTGCCGGGCGAAGCGGCGGGTGCCGTCGCCGCCGGCCTGGGCGACGTGCGGCACTTCATGGCCTACGTGGTGGGCATCATGGCGGCGGCCACCTGCACGCTGGGCAACCTGGCCGCCTACGGCCAGACCAACATGAAGCGGCTGCTCGCCTATTCGACGATCGCCCACGCCGGCTACCTGATGATGGGCGTGGCGGCGGCGACGGCCCTGGCCGGCACGGGGGGCGACGGGGCCCAGCGGGCCGTGGCGGCGCTGGTCTTCTACCTCGCCACTTACCTGTTCATGAACCTGGGGGCGTTCGCGATCGTGGCCCTGCTCCGCAACCGGCTGCGGAGCGAGGAGATCGCCTCCTACGCGGGCCTGGTGCGAACCAGCCCCGGCATCGTGGTAGCCACGGCGGTGGTGCTCGTGAGCCTGATCGGCCTGCCCCCGCTGGCCGGCTTCGTCGGCAAGTTCCTGGTGTTCTCGTCGCTCGTGAACGCGATCCGGGCCGGGGCCGAGCAGCCGCTGATGCTCGTGCTCCTCGTGATCGGCGGCCTCAACACCGTGATCAGCCTGTTCTATTACCTGCGGGTGCTCAAGGTGATGACCTTCGACCCGCCCCCCGAGGGTCTGCCGGCCGAGCCGGCCCCGGCAGTCTCGCTCTCGGGCGCCTTGGTCACGGCCCTGGCCGTGCCGGTCGTGCTGCTCGGAGTTTTCTGGGCCGGCCTCTACGGCTACGCCCAACTGGCCGGCTGCTTCGCCCTCTGACCCGCGGCCGCCACCGGCCCACCCCCGTCACTCGCCCATGCCACGCGACCCGCTCCTCCGCCTCTTCGACCTCCTCCAGCCCGGGCTGCCGATGTACCTGGCCGACTGCGGCCTGTGGAGCTACCCCGGCCCGGAGGAGATCCGTCTGGCCCTGGCCGACCTCGTGGCCGACCAGCGGAACGTCCTCGACCGGGCGGCCGTGGTGGTGGCCGAGCGGGGCCAGGCCCGGCCCCGGGTGGTCTACCCGATCTCCTTTTCGGGCGGCCACGACGTCGACCTGCGGCACATGCTCCCCCGCCTGATCGCCGGCCTCGATCGCCAACGGAGCGAACTCGAGACCCTGGCCGCCACCCCCGACGACGCCGCCGCCGCCGGCTTCGCCACCGAAGCCCTGCGGAGCCTCCAGCAGCACCGCGACATCCTGGCCGGCCTGAAGGGCCCCATCGCCGCCCCGTTGAGCGGAACGTAGCCGCGGGGTCATCCCGCCGCTACGTGGTGGCCGGTTTGGCCCACAGGCTTCGCAGCGTCTTTGACGCAACGTAGCCGCGGGTTTTTAACCCGTCGGACAGCGCGACGAAGCCTACCGGAAACGGCGGCACTGATAACGCAGCGTCAACTGGCCGGCGGGATACACAGGCTTTGCCTGCCCGCAGGGTCATCCCGCCGCTACGTGGCGGCCGTGCTCTGCGCGTCGTATGGTGTTGATCATTCATCCGTAGCGAGTAGCGTCCGTCGAGATGGCACGGGCAACCCCGAACCGCACTTGAGAAGACCCCATCCGATGCACTACTTCGACAGCCACTGCCACCTCGACCCGATGCGATATGGCGGCGACGTCGGTGATGTGATCGCCCGGGCCCGGGGGGCGGGCGTGACGGGGATGGCCGTGATCGGCACCCGGGCGCTCGACAGCGAGGCGGCCGCCGCGCTGGCCGCGCGGGAGCCGGGGCTCGTGGCGGCGGCCGGCATCCACCCCAATGACACGGCCGAGGCCGAGCCCGACGAGTGGGACCGGATCGTGGCCCTCGTGGAGAGCGGCCGGGTGGCGGCCGTGGGCGAGACGGGCCTCGACTGGTATCGCACCACCGCTCCGGCCGAGCTGCAGCGGGAGTTTTTCGACCGCCACATTCGCCTCGCGCAGGCGACCGGCCTGCCGCTGGTGATCCATACCCGCGAGAGCACCCGCGACTGCCTGGAGATGCTCCGCGCGGCGGTCGCCCGCGGGCCGCTCTCCGCGATCCTCCACTCGTTCACCGGCACCGCCGCCGAGGCGGCCGAGGCGGTCGAGCTGGGCTTCTGCCTGGGGTTTGCCGGGATGGTCACCTTCCGCTCGGCGGCCGCGCTCCGGGAGGTGGCCACGACCGTGCCGCTCGAGCGGCTGCTCGTCGAGACCGACAGTCCGTTTCTCGCGCCCGAGCCGCTCCGGGGCAAGCGGAACGAGCCGGCCAACGTGATTCACACGGCCGCCTGCCTGGCCTTGGCCCGGGGCGAGCTGCTGGCCGACTTCGCTGCCGCCACCACCGCCAATGCCCGGCGGGTGTACCGCGCCTGAAAAAGGGGACGCAGCTCATTTCTCCACATTTCTCGAGGCATGCCTTGCGGCAAGGCTGAGCGGCCGGAAAATGAGCTGCGTCCCCTTTTTATCCAGGAGCCCGCCCGATGGTTCGCACCCCGTCCACGATGCTGCCCTTGGGCACCGTCGCCCCCGAGTTCGAACTCCCCAACGTCGATGGCCGGCTGGTGGACTACGCCGCGGCCGCCGGGCCCCAGGGAACGGTCGTGATGTTCATCTGCAACCACTGCCCGTTCGTGAAGCACGTGGCCGACGAGCTGGCCCGGCTGGGCCGCGAGTATTCGCCCCGGGGGATCGGCTTCGCCGCGATCAGCTCCAATGACGTCTCCACCCATCCGGCCGACTCTCCCGAGCAGATGGTGGCCGAGGCCGACGAGCGGGGCTACTGCTTCCCCTACCTCTACGACGAGACCCAGGAGGTGGCCAAGGCCTACCACGCCGCCTGCACGCCCGACTTCTACCTCTTCGACGCCGATCGCCGGCTCGTCTACCGCGGCCAGCTCGACCCCAGCCGCCCGGGGGGCGACCTGCCGGTGACCGGTGCGGATCTCCGGGCCGCGATCGACGCCCTCCTGGCCGGCCGGCCGCCGGTGGCCGAGCAGGTGCCCAGCCTGGGCTGCAACATCAAGTGGAAGGCCGGCAACGAGCCCGAGTATTTCCAGGCCTGACGGCCACCGGTCGGCCCTTCATTCAGCTGCGTCGGGCGGACCGCGGGTTTCGCGGGGTGGTTCTCATTCCCACCGTCCCCGGGCTCGCGCCCGGCAGAGCGGTGGGTGGGGCATGCCCGCTGTGGCATGGGTGGCGGGGTGGTGGTCCTCCCCACCGTCCCCGGGCTCGCGCCCGGGGTTTCTATGGGGCCGCTGGCCGCCGCGCGGCCAACTACCGCGGGGCGGGGCCTTCGGGGCGGCCGGGGCTGCGGTTGGCGAACCGGCCGATGTCCTCGGTGTCGCCCGGCTCGAGCCGGGCGGCCCGGAGGTTCTCCCGCTGGATGGCCTCGTAGACCTCCTGGCGGTGCACCGGGATCTCGGAGGGGGCATTGATGCCCAGCCGGACCTTGTCTCCCCGGATGTCCACGATCGTGACGACGATGTTGTCGCCGATCATGATGCTTTCGTCGCGTTGTCTGGAGAGCACGAGCATCGCAGAT
>CAYRNG010000175.1:0-3301 GCA_964425395.1 uncultured Candidatus Kuenenia sp.
CGGCAAGAGCTTCCGCAACGAGATCACGCCCCGGAACTTCACCTTCCGGTCCCGCGAGTTCGAGCAGATGGAGATCGAGTTCTTCTGCCGGCCGGCCGACTCGGCCGAGTGGTATCGCTACTGGCGGGACCGCCGCTGGAAGTGGTACCTCGACCTGGGCCTCACCGCGGGCAAGCTCCAACTGCGGGAGCACGACGCCGACGAGCTCTCCCACTACTCCGTGGGCACGGCCGACATCGAATATGCGTTTCCGTTCCTGGCCGACGGCGAGTTCGGCGAGCTCGAGGGCATCGCCCACCGCGGCGACTTCGACCTTCGCAGCCACATGGAGGGCAAGCTCGTCCGCCGCGACGGCGAGCTGGTGGTGGAGACGGGTGACGACGGCAAGCCGCGGCACCGGGGCAGCGGCAAAGACCTCTCCTACTTCGACGACGTCACCCGGGAGCGGTACGTGCCCCACGTGATCGAGCCCTCGGCCGGCGCCGACCGGGCCGTGCTCGCCTTCCTCTGCGACGCCTACCACGAAGACGAGGTGCCCGACGAAGACGGCAAGCCGCGGAGCCGGACCGTGATGAAGCTCCATCCCCGGCTGGCCCCGGTGAAGGCGGCGATCCTGCCGCTCGTCAAGAAGGACGGGATGCCCGAGATGGCGATCGACCTCTACCGCCGGCTCAAGCGGCAGATGCCCTGCCAGTACGACGAGAAGGGCTCGGTGGGCCGCCGCTACGCCCGCCAGGACGAGGCGGGCACGCCCTGGTGCCTGACGATCGACGGTGAGTCGCTCACCAACCAGACGGTCACGGTCCGCGACCGCGACTCGCTCGTCCAGGAGCGGGTGCCGCTCGACGAGGTGGTGGACCGGCTCCGGGACCGGCTGGCATGAGACCTGCGCTGGGGACGGTCTGCAGCCTTCAGACCCCGCTCGAGACGGTGCTCGAGGATTACGCCGCCGGCCACGTCGATGCGGTCGATCTCTGGCTCGGCCAGGCCGATGCGTTTCTCAAGGAGCGGCCGGTCGCCGCCCTCCAGGACGCCCTCGCCCGCCACGGAATCACGCCCCTGGCGGCGAGCTTCCAGGGCGGCCTCCTGACCAGCCAGGGGGAGGCCCGGGCCGAGCACTGGAAGACCTTCGAGGGACGGCTGGCCCTGTGCCGCGAGCTTGCCATCCCGGTGCTCGTGATCGCGGGCGACGCCTTCGGGCCGCTCACGCCCCAGGACCTGGGCCGCCTCTCGCTGAGCCTCTCCGAGGCGGCCAAGCGGGCCGCGGATACAGGCCTGAAGCTGGCCCTCGAGTTCGACGCCCGGGCGAGCTTTCCCAACAACCTCCAGTCGGCCGTGGCTCTGGTCGAGGACGTCGGCAGCCCGAGCCTGGGCGTCTGCCTCGACTGGTTTCAGTGGACGGTCGGCCCGAGTAAGCCGCTTGACCTCTGGCTCTTGTCGCGGGAGAACCTGGCCCACGTGCAGCTCTCCGACATCGCCGACGTGCCCCGCGAGATGGCGACCGACGCCGACCGGATCCTGCCGGGCGAGGGATCGTCGCCGGTCGACGACCTCCTGCGGCGGCTGGCCGAGATCGGCTATTCGGCCGCGGTCGCCGTCGAACTCATGAACCCGCAGCTCTGGGGCGTGCCCCCGCGGCAGTTCGGCGAGATCGCGATGACGGCCGTGCGGAAGCTCCTCGGCCAAGCAGAGCCCTGAGCCGGCGGAGCCCAGAGCCTGCGGAGTCTGGCCGCTCAGTCGTGCTCGTAGAGGAGCGCGCCCCGCTGCTCGATCTCGTCGATCGGTCGGAGGTCGTTTTCCACCTCGGGGGGCACGATGGGAAAGTGACGGGCGACCGTCAGGACATCCACCATCTCCTGGCAGACCGGCCCCTGATGCGTCACCCAGAGGGCCGGATCGTGCTTCCTGAGATCGACCGACACGGAGTAGGTGCGGAGGGTCTTGCGGCGGCCCTTGACGTATTGGGGGAAGAACGAAATCGCCAGTTCCCGCAGCGAGCGGTAGATCGGGTCGCGGTAGCGGAGCAGGGGGCTATTGCTCTTCGAGATCGCTCCCCAGTGGCCCCGCCGGCGAAACAGGGCCACCACGTGGTCCACGTCGCCCCGGGCGGCCCCCATGTCCATCAGCAGGGGTGGGTGGCCGGCCAGGGCCAGGGCCGCGGCCGCCACGAAGGCAGCCTCGATGCAGTGGGCGGTTTGGTGTTCCAAAACCCCCACCACCGAGCGAGCCGTATGACCGTCGGGCTCGGCATTCCAGGGGATCCTGTTGATGAAGCTCTGGATTTTTTCCGGCCGGCCCAGGCGACCGAGCCGCTTTTCCAGCTGCCCGGGCAATCCCAAATCGATGATGTTGGCAACCGCCTGCGGCATCCAGCGCCTCCCTGCCGGCTTCCCTTCGGAAAAGAAAGCCTCGAACGGCTGGCAGCATACCGGAAAAACCAAGTTTCGTGGCAATTTTCTGGAGTGCGGGCACCGAAAAGACGGCCTTCGGTGTCGGAAACTGGTCAAAAAGCAGACAATTTTCTAGGATTCTTGAGATCATTGTGGCTGTCTCGATTATGAAGCTTGACGTGGCTCCAGGCGCGAGTCGAAGCGGTAATTCCAGGAGGGATGCGGGCATGCGGCCAACCGTGCGGCGGAATGTCGTGGCAGCTCTGGCGGCCGCAGCCTGTGTCGTGCTTCTCACGCCGGCCGAGTCTCAGGCCCAGTGGGGCTGCCGATCATTCGGCTACGGAAACGCCGGCTTCGCTTCCGGCTACAGCACGGTCGTGGCCCGTCGGGCTGCCTTCTGCGGTGGCTGGGGCTGGGGCGGCGGCTGGGGTTGGCGTGGCGGCTGGGGATGCGGCCCTCGGTGGGCCTGCCAGCCCCGATTCTGTAGCCCGTGCTATCCCGGCGGCTGGTATGGCTGGCCTGGCTGCGGCTTTGGCGGCTGGTATGGTTCGCCCTGGTACGGTTCGACGTGGTACTCCGGTGTGGAGTCGGTCTACCTCGCCACGCCGGTGGGCGGTGGGGCCACGTTCTTCTCCGGCGGGATCGTCCCCTTTCCGGTGCCCTTGGCCGTTCCCGTCGTGGCCCCAGTGCCGCTGGCGGCCCGGCAGCCGCTGACGGTCCAGCAGCCGCTGGCAGCCCAGCAGCCGATGACAGCCGCGCGACTCCGCCAGGCGTTGGCGGCTCGGCCCCTTGCTCCACGGCCGGCTTCAGCCGTTCAGCGGCGGCGGGCGGCTGATTTGGTGGCCAGCGGGGATCGTCATCTCCGCGGCCCAGGCGGCGAGGCCGGCCTGCTGGCCGCGGCTTCGGCCTAC
>CAYRNG010000176.1:0-2106 GCA_964425395.1 uncultured Candidatus Kuenenia sp.
TAGACGGGCAGGGCAGTCAGAAACCGGGGCATCGGCAGGCTCGCAGGATAACCCCAAGTGTAGGCCGCTCGGAGAGCCGATTCAAAAGATCGGTCTGTAACCCCCGCCCGGCCGTGCTCTGCGCGGTTGGCGGTGTGGAGGGTGGGGCGAGGGTATGGCCCACCGTCCCCGGGCTCGCGCCCGGGGGTTCTATTGGACGCGCGCCGCACATAAAAACCCCTGGCGCGAGCCAGGGGACGGTGCGTGGAAGCGGAGGGAGCGTCCGGCGAGATGGCACGGGCAACCCCGACCCACGGAAGGCTTGGCTTCGGGGCATATCGAAAGGGGACAGTCCCCGAAGCGGGGACAGTCCCCGGACGCCGCCTCACAGCCAGCCGATCGGGTCGCGATCGGCCGCCGCCACCACCGCCTCGAGGCCCGGCAGCTCGGCCTCGAGCCGCCGGCCCAACTCCACCATGGCGAACTGCTCGCTGGCCTGGTGGCCCACCGCGATCACGGCCAGGTTCGCTTCCCGGGCCTCGAGGGCCTGATGAAGCTTGATCTCTCCGGTGACGAGCGTCGCGCAGCCGGCGGCGGCGGCCGCGGCCACGAAGTCGCCCCCGCTGCCGCAGACGATCCCCACCCGACCGGCCGGCCGGTCGCGATCGCCCACCAGCTGCACGGCCCCGGCGGTGAGTCGCTCGGCCAGGAGGCGGGCGACGGCCGCCACGCTCGCGGCGGCCGGGGCGAGCCCGGCCCGCCCGAAGCCGACCCTTGGATCCTCGCGGTCGGCCTCCAGGGGAGCGACCTCGGCCAGCGGAATCAGGGCGGCGAGCTGGTCGTTGATCCCGCCGGCCGCCGAGTCCCAGGCGGTGTGGCTGCTCCAGACGCCGATTCCCGCCCCGATCAGCTCGAGGAGCACCCGGCCGGTGCCAGTCGCCGGCGTGATCCGTCCGACGGGCCGAAAGGGAAGCGGGTGGTGCGTGACCACGAGGCCCACCTCCTGGCCGACCGCCTCGGCGGCCACCTCCGGCGTGAGCGAGAGGCAGGTGAGCACCCGGGCGATCTCGGCCGGGCGGGGTGAGACGAGCAGGCCGACCGCATCCCACTCGGCCGCCAGGCGGAGGGGGGCGATCCGCTCCAGGGCCGCGGTGATGTCTGGCAGGCTGGGCATGAGAAACAGGATACTCTTGTGCCTCACCGTCTGCCGGTCGTGAAACCTGGAGGAGCATTGGAGATTTCGCACCCCCAGGGTGGGAGCTCGCGCCGGGTCGAGCGAAATATCCACAGCCACGGAGGGTTTTGCGACCGGCTTTTCGGACAAGGCTGACTTCCAACCACCAATCCTGCTGGCTCGTTTTCGTTTCTCATGGACACCTTCCGACTTTCCGCTCCGGCGACGATGCTGGCCCGCGATCTGCGGCAATCGCTGCGGCTGGCCCGCGACCTCGGCTTCCGGGCGGTCGAGTTCGACGCCCGCCACGGCCTCGAGCCGGCGGCGGTCACCCAGACCGGCCGCCGCCAGATCCGCAAGTGGCTCAGCGACGAGGGGCTCGTCATCTCGGGGATCGCCTTTCCGACGCGGGGGGGCTACGGCGAAGCCGAGCGGCTCGAGGGCCGGATCGCCGCCACGAAGGAGGCTCTCCAACTGGCCTACGATCTGGGTACCGGGCTGGTCTTCAATCACGTGGGCGAGATTCCGCCGGGTGATGACGAGGCCGGCTGGCGGCTGTTGGTAGACGTGCTCGCCGACATCGGCGCCTGGTCGCAGCAGGTCGGAGCCCGGCTCTGCGCCGAGGCCGGCCGGGCGGCCCCGGCCGACCTGGCCCGGCTCGTGGCGGCGTTGCCGGATGGGGCGCTTGCCTGCGACATCGTGACCGGCTCGCTGCTCGTGCACGGCCACGACCCGGCGGCGGCGATCGCCACGCTCGGCGATCACGTGGCGGCGGTCCACGCCACCGACGCGGTGGCGGGTGCCTTCGCCGGCCGCGGCCGGGCCGTGCTCTTGGGCACGGGCCAAGTCGATTTCGCGACGGTCTTCGCCACGCTCGAGGAGCGGGGCTATTCCGGCTGGATCGGCCTCGAGCCGGTCGAGCCGCGGGAGGCCCGCGGTGAATTGGCCGCGGC
>CAYRNG010000177.1:0-4308 GCA_964425395.1 uncultured Candidatus Kuenenia sp.
CCCGCCGCGACCGCGGCAGCCGCTGGTCGGGAGGCGTCACCACCGCAGCCCGGCCCGTGGGCTCGCCCCGGCCGGCTCGACGGCCCGCGCCGCCTCGAGCAGCCGCTCGACGGCGGCCGCGTCGGCCCCCTCCGGCAGCATGATCTGCACCTCGGCGATCAAATCTCCCTGGGAGCCGTTGGCATGCCGCACCCCCATGCCCGCAGCCCGCAGCTTGCGGCCGCTGGAGGTTCGCGGCGGGATCCGCAGGGCGATCGTGCCCCAGGGGGTGGGCACGTCCACCTTCGCCCCTTCGATCGCTTCGGCCAGCGTCACCGGGAGCGTGACCTGGAGCGTGTCGCCGTCCCGCTGAAAGATCGGATGCGGCTCGATGTGCACCTCGAGCAGAAGATCCCCCGCCGGGCCGCCGCCGCTGCCGGGCAGCCCCTGCCCCCGGAGCCGCATCCGGGCCCCGTCGGGAATGCCCTGGGGAATCGTGACGCTGATCGTCTCGGCCTTGCCGCCCCCCCGCTCCACCCGAACGTCGGTCTTGCCGCCGTCGATCGCCAGCCGAAACGGGATCTCGATCCGGGCCTGCACATCCTCGCCGGGCAGCGCAGCCGTCCGCCGCCGCCCCCGGCCGGCCCGGGCCCCGCCGCCGCCACTGGCCCGGCCGAAGATCTGCTCGAACCCCCCGGCGCCGCCGAACAGGCTCTCGAGGTCGATCTCGCCGCCCCCCGGAAAGCCGCCGCCGCCACCGCCGGGAAACGGTCCGCCTCCCCAGCCGCCCCGCGGGCCGCCGGCCCCCACGCCCTCGAAGGAACTGCCGTAGCGGTCGTACATCTCCCGCTTGCTCGGGTCGTTGAGCACGTCGAAGGCGTTCTGGACCTGCTTGAACTTCTCCTTGGCCGCGTCGTCGTCGGGATGGAGGTCGGGGTGATACTTGCGGGCCAGCTCCCGGTAGGCCTTGCGGATGTCCTCGGCCGATGCCGTGCGGGGCACGCCGAGCGTCTGGTAATAGTCCTCCGCCATGAACTCGTGTCCGGGGGCCGCGATCCCTTGAAACCCGCAGTCTAAGAAGCCGGCCGCGGCGGTAGAAGCCCCCGCCACGATCCCAAGCCTCTGCCACGATCCATCGGCCCCGGATCCCGCGGCAGGCTACGACGGGATCGCGTCGGCGAGGGTGGGAGCCGGGAGCTCGGGCCGCTGGGCCAGGAATTCCTGCTGGGAGCGGCGGGCTGGCTCCCCCTCGGCCGGCTCCAGCAGCCGGAACTGCCCCGTGGCGTCGAGCACCCGGGCCCGGGTGTTGTCGGCCAGGTAGATCGGGATGATCTCGCGGAGGATCCGCCCGGCCAACTCGGGATCGAGCACCGGAAACATCACCTCCACCCGGCGAAAGAAGTTTCGCGGCATCCAGTCGGCGCTCGAGAGGAACACCTCCGCCTCGTCGTCGGGCCCGAACACATAGATCCGGCTGTGCTCGAGGAACCGGTCCACGATGCTCCGCACCCGGATGTTCTCGCTTAGGCCCGGCACGCCCGGCCGGAGGGCGCAGATGCCCCGGGCCACGATGTCCACCGGCACCCCCGCCTGGCTGGCCCGGTAGAGGGCCTCGATCACCCGGTGGTCCACGAGCGAGTTGAGCTTGGCGAAGATCCGGGCCGGCTGCCCGGCCTGGCTGCGGCGGGTCTGCTCGTCGATCAGCTCGAGCGTCCGCCGCTGGAGGTCGTCGGGGGCCACGATCAGCCGCTGCCAGGCATGCCCCTGCGAGTAGCCGGTGAGGAGGTTGAACAGGGCCGAGGCATCCTCGGCCACCGCCTCGTCGGCCGTGAACAGCCCGAGGTCGGTGTAGAGCAAGGCCGTCGTGGGGTTGTAGTTGCCCGTTCCGAGATGGACATACCGCTTCAGGCCGCTCCCCTCCTGGCGGACCACGAGCGAAACCTTGCAATGGGTCTTGAGGTCGAGAAACCCGAACACCACGTGCACGCCGGCCCGCTCCATCTGGCGAGCCCAGCTGACGTTGTTGGCCTCGTCGAACCGGGCCTTGAGCTCGACCAGCGCGGTCACGTGCTTGCCCGCCTCGGCGGCGTCGATCAGGGCCCGCGAGATCGGGGAATCGCCGCTGGTCCGATAGAGGGTCTGCTTGATGGCCAGCACCCGGGGATCGGCTGCCGCCCGGGTCACGAACTCCACCACCGGATCGAACGACTCGTAGGGATGATGGAGAAGGATGTCGCGGCGGAGAATCGTCTTGAAGATGTCGTCGCCATGCCGCTCCAAGCCGCGGGGGGGCCGGGGAGTGAACGGCTTGTCGTGGAGCCGCTCGAAGCCCGGCAGCCGGTGGAGCTCCCAGAGTGCGGTCAGGTCGAGCGGGCCCTCGATCCGATAGACCTCGCTGTAGTCGTCGGCCGTGCCGGCCCGCAGCCCCTCCTCGTCGATGATCAGCTCGGCCAGCCGGTCGTCAGCCTTGGAGGCGATCTCGATCCGCACGGCCTGGCCCCGCTGGCGGGCCTTGAGCCGGTCCTCGATCAGCTTGAGCATGTCGTCGGACTCCTGCTCGAGCAGTTCGAGGTCGCTGTCTCGGGTGATCCGGAAGGCGGTCCAGGAATCGACCTCGAAGCCGCCGAACAGGTCGGGCAGCCGGGCGGCGATAACGTCCTCGAGCAGCACGAACGGAATCCGGCCGGGCCCGCCGCCCGGGAGCATCACCACCCGGGGCAGCACCTGCGGCACCTGCACCACCGCGAACAGTCGCTTCGGCCCCAGCCCCTCGGCCCGGTGGAGCATCACGCCCAGGTAGAGCCCGCGGTTGTGGTAGCGGGGGGAGGGATGGGCCGGATCGACCGCCATCGGCGTCAGGATCGGCAGGGCCCGGTCGCGAAAGAAGCGGTCCACCTGCTCCCGCTGCGGGCCCGGCAGGTCGGCATAGCGGAGGAGTTGGAAGCCCTCCGCCTCCATCGCGGGGCCGATGCTCTCCCGCAGGCAGCGATACTGGCGGGACACGAGCTCCTGGGTGCGGGCGGCGATCGCCCTGAGCTGGGCCAGCGGCGTCATCCCATCGGGAGCCTCGTCCTGCGGGGCACTCTCGCCGAAGGCCTGCTCGCGGAGGCCCGCCACGCGGACCATGAAGAATTCATCGAGGTTGGAGCTGAAGATGGCCAGAAACTTGAGCCGCTCCATCAGCGGATTGGCGGAGTTCTCCGCCTCCTCGAGCACCCGGAGGTTGAACTCCAGCCAGCTCAATTCCCGGTTGATGAAACACTCCGGGCCGACGCTCGCCTGCTCCTGAAAGGTGGTCACCGACGCCATGCCCCGCGGCCGCTCCCTTGTGGTGCCCGGTCGCCGGCCGGGCCTGGGAAGTGTACCCTCGCCGCAAAGGCCGCCGGCCGGATCGCCCCGTTCCTCACGAAATCCTCGTATGCCCCTCGAGGCCGCCTCCTTCGTCGCGAGCGTCACGGCGGCCGTGGGCCGGCTGCCGGCAGAACTGGCGCCGGGGGGCCGCGGCTGGTCGGCCGCGGTGGCGAGCATCCTCGAGGCGGCGGCGGCCAAGCCGGGCAACGTCCATCCGGCCGCGGCCTTTCCCGATCTCTCGTTTCCCGACCTGGTCGCCGCCGGAATCGCCATCGGCCCGGCCCTCGATGCCGCCCCCGCGCAGCCCCTGGGGGAAACGATTCTGGCAGCGGTCCAGGCGGCCACCGCGGCCACGCCCTCGAATGCCAACCTCGGAATCATCCTGGCGATCGCGCCCTTGGCGGCCGTGCCCGGGCCAGCCCGCCGGCTCACGCAGGCCGACGTGGCCGCCGTGCTCGGGCGGCTCGACGCGGCCGACGCCGCCGCCATCTGGCAGGCCATCCGCCTGGCCCGGCCGGGCGGCCTGGGGCGAGCCGACCGCCACGATCTGGCCGACCCGCCGCCGGCCGACATCCGCAGCGCGATGCGGGAGGCCGCCGACCGGGATGCCATCGCCGCCCTCTGGGCCGAGGGCTACGACTCCCTCTTCGCCGGCCCGGTGGCCGATCTGGCCGCGGCCCTCGCCGCCGGGGACTCTCTCGAGACGGCGATCATCCGCTGCCACCTCCGGCAACTCGCCCGGCGGCCCGACTCCTTGATCGCCCGCCGCCACGGGCTCGAGACGGCTGCCCTCGTCTCGACGGAGGCTGCCGCGGTCGTGGCCCTCGAGGCCAAGCCCGACTGGGGAGCCCGCGTGGCCGCCTTCGACGCTCGCCTCCGACAGCCCCGGCGGCTTAATCCGGGCACCACGGCCGACCTCGTCGCGGCCGCCCTCTATAGTCTGCTCTGGGAGTGCCGGCTCCAGCCGGCCCTCGGCTT
>CAYRNG010000178.1:0-10425 GCA_964425395.1 uncultured Candidatus Kuenenia sp.
ACTTCGCTTCGCAATCCTTGCTGCGCTCGTCTGCATACGCCGGCTCGTGGGTCACGGCCAACCCCGACTGCACTACGCGGTTTGAATTGCCAGAAGCCGTCCCTCTCTCAGGCATGCAGCGGGCGGAGCCCGCGCTGCGTGCTCGCCACCTCTCAGGCACGCAGCGGGCTGAGCCCGCGCTGCGTGCCATCCGGGTCGCCCCGCCTCGACGCCAATCCGCGCAGACGAGGTCACCATCACCCTAGGGGGCTGCACGCCATCGGCCGCCCGGACGGCGGCCGGCGGCCGGAGGGCCGCGAAGCCCGCCAGGGCCATGGATGGCCCGCCGGGCGTAAAACTAGAACACGTCGAGGTTGAAGTGATGCCCCTGATGCCAGCGGCGGCTCTTGGGGTAGTAGTTCTGCCACGACCGGTTGTAGACCGGCACCCGCATCTCCTGCGGATAGCGGTAGTAGAGGTCGTTGGCCGACTGCATGTAGCCGTCGGCGTAGTAGTTCTGCGGATACCAGACGTACGGATAGTGGTAGAGCCGGTTCCAGTCGTGGGTGTTGTAGGAATACCCCCACTGGTAGCCGTAGGCCTGCTGGCCGGCGGCCGGCGGCTGGGCCGTGGCGTCGCCTGCCAGCCCACCGAGCGCCAGAGCGACCGCCGCCCCGGCGGCAAACAGATGCCGTCTCATGAATTGTCCCCCTGAAAAACCGATCCCGAGAGTTATCGGCAACCCGCACGACCCGACTTCACGGAAAAACCGGCAGACTCGCCCGCAGACTTCACACGACAAGCACTGCCCCGGCCCCGGCGGCGACGAGCTCGAGGGCCAGCCGCGACGCCAGGCCCTGGCTGCGGACGGCCGGCAGGCCGTCGCGGCCGAGGATCACGGTCGCCGGCCGGGCCAGCGAGTCGAGGGCGGCCAGGATCTCCCGCCGGGGCCAGCCCGGCCGAAAGCCGACTTCCACGGGGTAGCCGCCGGCCAGCCCATGCCGCTGAAGGGCCGCCACGAGGCCACCCAAGTGGCCCGCGACCGCCCGGCCGACCGTGGCCTCCTGCACCTCGTCACCTTCGGCCCGCCCGCCGGCCAGCTCCCGCGCCTCCCGGCGGGTGGCCGGTGTCGAGAGCTCGACGGCGTGTACCAGGCCATTCGTTTCGGCCGCGGCCGCGAGCGTGCAGGCCCAAGAGACGCTCCGGCGGGCGGCCGGCTCGTCGGAAAAAAGCGGCAGGAGCACTCTGTCGAGCGTCGTCGGCTCCGGCTCGCCGGCCACGATCGCCACCGCCGGCCCACCCTCGTCCGCCCCGGCGAGGAGTTCACCGAGCAGTTCGGGGCCCGCCGCGGCCGGCACGACGACCGCCCCGGCCGTCACGCGGGCCGCCGCCGCCATCACCGCGGCGGCCGTGCCCGCGGCCAGGTCTTCCACGACCGTCGCCCGCAGCCGCAGGGCGAGTGCCTCGGCAAACGCCGCCGCCGCCCGGCCCGCCGCCGCGGCGGCCAGCACGGTGTGCACTGCCGGCGGCGCGACGTCGAACCGCCGGGCGTGGGTCGCTGCCTCGAACAGGCCGAGGTCCTCCTCCATGTTCTCGGCCAGCTCGAAGGGCTCGTAGTCGCGATGCCAGCCGGCCGTCATGGCAGCCCTCCTCCTGCGGCCTCACGGGCCCCCGGAAAGAGCCCCAGCGTGGCATACATCCAGAGGTAGGCGAGCACCACCACCGACTGGAGCGCGAGCACCCCGCCGCCGACCTTCAGGAACTCGCCCCAGCCGATCTTCACGCCCCGCTCCTTCTCCAGCCCGTTGAGGGCGATCACCGAGCTGACGCTGCCGATCGGCGTGGAGTTGCCCCCCAGGTTGGCCGCGATCACGAGGGTCCACCAGAGGGGCACCGCGTCGAGCCCCTGGGTCTCGAGCGACCGGACCAGGGGAATCAGCGTGGCCGCCACCGGGATGTTGTCGAGCACGCCCGAGAGGCCGAGCACGAACACCGCGATCAGGAGCATCGTGGTGACCGGGTCCCCGCCGGCCAGCTCGAGCATCTGGCGGGCCTGCCAGTCGAGCAGGCCGGTCTCCTGGACGGCCCCGATGATCACGAACAGCCCCACGAAGAACAGGATCAGCGACCAGTTGACCTTGCGGATCGCCTCGTCGGGATGGATGCCCGAAAAGAGCAACGCCGCCGTGCCGCCGCAGAAGGCCACGAAGTCGGTGCCGATCCCGAGCCGCTGGGCGAAGGCGAAGCCGAGGATCGTGGCCGCCAGAATCAGGGCACTGCGATAGAACAATCGCCGGTCCTTGACCAGCGCCCACTCGTCGAAGGCCGCCACCTGGGCGATCCGCTCCGACTCCCCCGCGGCGTTGACGAGCACGTCGCGGTAATACCAGCGAATCCAGCTCACGGCGATGGCCGCCGAGAGAAAGGCCATCGGTGTCGTGACCAGGAAGAAGTGGCCGTAGGGGAGGTTGCCGGCCGTGCCCAGCATGATCGTGCAGATGCCGGAGGAGAAGGTCACCAGCGCCGCCGAGTTGGCACACAGCGCCACGGCCACCATGAAGGGCCGGGGGTCGAGCCGCAGCTCGTGGGTCACGACCAGCCCCAGCGAGACCATGATCATGCTGCCCGGCGCGATGCTCAGGAAGGTGACAAACAGCATCGTGGCCCCGGCGATCGCCAGGAGCAGCCGGACGGCGTCCCCCTGGGTGGCCTTGACGATCTTGACCGCCAGGAAGTGGAACAGCCCCGATCGGCCGGCCACCTCCACGAGCACCGAGGTGCCCACGATCACGCCGATCACGCCCACGTCGTGGCCGATGATGTCGTGGACGGCCCGGTCGTAGGCGGAGTGGCCCGCCTCGTCCTTGAACACGCCCAGCGAGAGGGCGGCCGCCACCGCCGCGATCGCCCCCAGCATGGCGGCCAGGCTCTTGTGGAGCCAGTCGAAGGCGATCGCCACGTAGGTGAGCGTCATGATCCCGCCGAGAACGATCATCGGCAGGACCGGCTTTTCACCGCTGGCCGCGGCCACCTCGGCGGCAGCCAAAAGCGGGGGCACGAGGAGCGGGGGCAGATCGGGCATGGGGGCATTGTGGGGCCCCGGCCCAGGATCCCGCAACGCGGGGGGGCGGCTTGGAGCTGCCGCTCAGCCCGCGCCGCCCGCGACCAACTCCGTCAGGATCTCGACCGCCGCGGCGAGCTGCTCGAGGTCGATCCACTCGTCGGCCGTGTGGGCCTGGGCGATCGAGCCGGGGCCGAACACGAGGCTGGGCACGCCGGCCGCCGCGTAGACGCCGGCGTTGGTGCCGTAGCGGGCGGCGGAGCGGCGGCCGGCGCCGCGGGAGGCCGCCACCCGCTCGAGGACGGCCACCCAAGGAGCCGCCGCCGGTTCGGCCGTGCCGTCGGGCAGGCCGTAGGCATCGTTGAAGGGCTCCTCGTGCTCGACGCGTGCCGAGCCGCAGGCCGCGGCGATCCGGGCGGCCACCTCGCCGCGGGCGGCGGCCGGGCACTCGCCGGGCAGGAGCCGCCGCTCGATCTCGAGCACGGCCAGATCGGGCACGAGGTTCACGCCCGTGCCGCCGCGGAAGGTGCCCAGGCTGATCGTGGGCGGCCCGCAGGGATGGTCTGTCTGGCGGGTGAGCAGCTCGGCCGAGAGCGCTTCGATCGCCAGGGCCGCCCGGGCAGCCGCATAGAGAGCGTTGTCGCCCTGCTCGGGAAAGGCCCCGTGGCAGGCCCGGCCATGCACCCGCACCCGCCACTTGAGCGAGCCCTTGTGCGAGACGACGAGATTCAACTCGGTCGGCTCGGCCACGATCGCCAGGGCCGGCCGGCCCGGCATGAGGTCGCGGGCGGCCGCGTCGCCCGGCGGCCCCGGGGAAGTGTCCCACAGCCGGGGCAGGGCCCGGGCGCCGAGAAAGCCAAACTCCTCGCCGACGGTCGCCGCCAGCACCACCGTCGCGTGCCGGGGCCCGTCACTGGCGGCCAGTAGCTCGAGGGCCGCCACCATCGCCGCCAGCCCCCCCTTCACATCGCAGGTGCCGCGGCCATACATCCGGCCGTCGCGGACCAGCGGCGTGAACGGCTCGACCACCATGCCCTCGGCCGGCACCGTGTCTTGGTGGGCATCCCAGAGGATCAGCGGGGCATCGGCTACAGTCGCCTCCAGCCGGGCGAGGATCGTGTCGCGGCCGGGGGCCACCGGCTGCCGGGCCCAGCGAATGCCTGCCGCCACGAACCGCTGGGCGAGATATTCGCTGACCCGCCCCTCGAGGTATTCCGGCCCCGACACATCCCGGCCCATCGGGTTGACGCTGGGCCGCCGGACGAGGTCGGCGAGCAGGGAAACATGGTCGCGGGCTGCCATCACGCCTGATACCGTACCAAACGGGTCGGTTTCTTTCCCGCGGGCCGGGACCGAGGGTAGACTCTGACTCTGCCGATTCCCGGGATCGCCGACTCGGCCCTGATTCCGCTCTGGAGTTCCTCGATGCCCTCCTTCCGCCGTTGCTGGTTCTCGAGCCGGGCCGCCGTGGCCGCGGTCGCCGCCCTCCTGGTCACGGTTTTCGGCGGCGGCATTTCGGCGGCGGAAGCCGTGTCCGTGGGCCGGACCGCCGACGAAGCAGCCATCCGGGCAGCCTCGAAGGCCTACGTCGCCGCGCTCGACAAGGGCGACAAGGCCACGCTCGCCAAGCTCTGGACGGCCGACGGCGACATCGTCGATGCCGGCGGCAATCTGCTGACCGGCCGTGAGGCCCTGGCCCTCGACGGCGACGCCCCGCCTGCCGATCCCGCCAGCCGGCCCGACGTGCGGCTCCAGGAAACCCGACTGCGGTTCATCGCCCCCGACGTGGCCATCGAAGATGGCACGGTCGAGGTGACCCCGCCCACGGGCCTGCCGCAGACCGGCCGCTTCTCGGCGACCTGGGTGCGGCAGGAAGGCAGCTGGAAGCTGGCCGCGATCCGCGAGTGCCGCGGCGACGAGCCGACCGCGGCGGCGGCCCTGGCCGAGCTCGACTGGATGGAGGGCGACTGGGTGGTGGTCGATGATCCCGGCCAGGCGGCCCCGCCGACCCAGTCCCACATCGAGGTGACCGCCCGCTGGAACCCGGCCCGGACCTACCTGATTCGCACGATGACCATCAGGCACGCGGCCGACGCTCCGCCCTTGGAGATCGTCCAGCGGATCGGCTGGGATCCGCTCTCCAAGTCGATCCGCTCTTGGGTGTTCGGGTCGGACGGCAGCCACGGCGAGGCCGACTGGACCCGAGACGGCCGCTCCTGGGTGGCCCAGGCCCGGGCCATCCTGCCCGACGGGAGTCAGGCCACGTCGCTCAACATCTACACCTACGACGGCCAGGACCGCTGCGTCTGGCGGTCACTGCCCACCCACGTGGGAGGCCAGCACACGCCGGCCGTGAACATGACGATGATCCGCAAACCCAAGGCCGGCGGCGACGAGCCGCGGGGCACCCGATGACCGCCACTGCGTTTCCCCGTCGAGCGAAGAGAGCCGCCCTGGTCGCGGGCCTCGCCCTCCTGTCGGTCGCCTTCGCGGCCCATGGCCCGGCGGCCGACCCGCCCGCTCCCGCCGCGGCGGGAACTGACAAGCCGGTCGGGGCCGACGACCTGGCCCGCAAGGCCGAGATCATGAGCGGGCAGCGGTGGCGGCGGGCGATCTTCGAGCTCGGCGAGTGGCTCTCGGCGCAGCAGATCTACACACCCCAGGAGGTCAACCGGATCAAGGCCGATTTCAACCGCCGGGTGGCGGGCATGTCGTCGTACGACCTCGAGTATCTGCTCGACGACCTCGACGCCAAGTTCAAGGTGCTCGAATCACCCGAGGCCCGCGACGCCAAGGCCTGGCTCGGCCAGTACCTGGCGGCGATGAGCGACCGGCGGCGGGCGGAGGCGCTCCGCGACGTGCCCGACGTGGTCACGATGAACGCGGCCCAGCTCCAGCAGGAGATCGACCGGATCGAGCAAAAGCGGGCCTCGCTTCAGCAGCGGCAGCAGGCCTTCGATCAGAGCCGCGAGGCGCTCGTGCAACAGGCTGAGTCCAGCCGGCAGCAGACGGCCGCGGCCGCCGCCGCGGCCATGGCCCAATCGAGCGCGAGTGCCTCGTTTTCCCCCTACCGCAGCGGCGGCGGTGGTAACGGGGGCGGCAAGCCCCCCTTCTCCGACGTCAAGGGTTCGGGGATGCGGATCACCGCCGGCCCCTTCGGGGCCTATGTGAGCTTTAACGCGGGCGCGTTCTAGTTTGCGCGGCTGCCAGGCCGGTCGCCCCCCCCGGTGGCGTTCCGCCATGTCGCAGATTCGCGGCCACAGCCGGATCGCGGCTGTTTTTTTCAGCCCGATTCGGCCTGTCGCTGCGGCGGCGGGTCTGCTAATCATCCCCTCCCTCAGGGACGTCGTACCCCCACCCAGCCCACCCATGCTCTCCGTCACGCCGCCGCCGATCATCCCGCTCGACCCGCCCCCTGTCCGGCCGCGGTTCTCGGTCATGCTACCGACCCACGAGCCCGACGCGATGCTCGTGCAGGCCCTCGAGTCGGTGCTTGAGCAGGCCCCGGCCGCCGAGGAGATGCAGATCGCCGTCGTTGACGACGGGTCGCAGCCGGGGCGGGTCGCCGAACTGGTAGCCGGGGTCGATCCCGGGGGCCGGGTGGAGGTCCACGAGCATCGCGACCGCCTCGGCCTGTGCGGCAACTGGAACCGGGCGATCGCCCTGGCCCGCGGCGAGCTCGTCCATCTGCTCCATCAAGACGACTACGTGCTGCCAGGGTTCTACGAGCGGATGGATCACGCCTTCCGCCGGGCTCCTGCCTGCGGGATGGCCTTCTGCCGGACCCGTCTGGTCGATGCCGAGAACCGGCTCCTGAGGACCATCTCCCGTCAGCAGTGGCTGGCGGGGCCGCTTGCCAACTGGCTGCCGCGGATCGCCGAGCGGCAGCGGATCCAGACCCCGTCGGTGATGGTGGCCCGGCGAACCTACGAGGCGGTCGGTGGCTACCGGCCCGATCTGCAGTTGGCCCTCGACTGGGAGATGTGGGTCCGGATCGCAGCCGCCTTTCCGGTCTGGTACGAGCCGCGGCCGCTGGCGAGCTACCGGCGGCACGCCGCCAACGAAACCACCCGGCTGATGGCCAGCGGCGCCGCCTGGCCCGACATGGCCCGGGCCATCGAGATCAATGCCCGCTCGCTGCCGCCCGATATCCGCGACCGAGTTTTGGCCGCCAGCGTCCGCTGGTATGCCGGCTCGGCGCTGAGGACGGCCGAACGCCAGATTCGGGCCGGCGCCTTTGGCCGGGCTGCCACGACCCTCGGGCATGTGCCGGAGATGCTCGCCCTTCTCGACGACGAGCCCCACAGCCTCACGGTCTTCCGGCGGCTGGCGAACCTCCGGCAGCGGGTCGGCCACGGGCTGCATCGCCACGCGGCCTAGAGGGGAAACGCCCGATGGCCGCCGATGCTCCCCCCGCTACGCTTCTCCTCCCGCAGGCCACGCGGCGGGCGGTCGTGTTCGCCCATTTCGATGCCAGCGGCGGCTTTGCCCCCCACGTCGAGCATGCCCTGGCGGCCTATCGCGACGTTGCCGAGCACCTCGTCGTGGTTTCCAACTCGGCCCGCCGGCTCTCGCCGAGCCTGTCCAAACTCGTCGATGCGTTTCTGCCCCGGGCCAACATCGGCTACGACTTCGCCGCCTGGCGGGACGGGCTGGGCCTGCTGCCGGCCGGTCATCACGACGAGGTGCTGTGCGTCAACGACAGCGTCTACGGGCCGCTCTTCGACCTCGCCCCGGCGCTGGCCGACCCCCGGGTGGCGGCGGCCGACTGCTGGGGGATGGTGCTCTCCGACCAGAATGCCAGCCGCGCCGCGCCGCGGATCCCCCACCTGCAGTCGTGGTTTCTGGGAATCCGCAGGCCGGTGCTCGAATCGGATGCCTGGGCCACCTTCTGGCGGGAGGTCGGGCCGCTGGGGTCGAAGCGGGAGGTGGTGGAACGCTACGAGATCGGATTCTCCGCCCGCCTTGCCGCTGCCGGCTTCCGGCTGGCCGGCCTCTACGACGCCACCACGGCCGGCCCGGTCACGCTCCGCGAGGTCTGGCCCCACCTCTCGCTCGGCCACCCCCGTCGCAGCTGGAGACTGTTTCGCAAGAGCCGTCGCACCCCCCACAACCCCAGTGAACTCGTCTGGTGGCGGCTCTGGGAGGCGGGGGTGCCGTATCTCAAGGTGAGCCTGTTTCGGGTCAATCATTACGGTCTCGACCTGGGCCGTGTCCTAGCCGAATTGCGGCCGCGATCGACCTACGACCCCGGCCTGATCGAAGGGCATCTGGCCGCCTGCGGTTGAGGGACCCCCCGGGGATGGGTGGGCAAGAGCCAGAAAAAGGCCCGCCTCGCCGAGAGCCCGGCGGGTCGGTATAACTGGAGTGGCTGGCCGGTGCGTGGCGAAGCCACCGCCGGCTTTTTTCGAAGCCGACTTTGTGACGAATTTCACGAAGTCCGTTTCCACGGCCGTTTTTCGCAGTTCCCGCCCCGACATCCCAGCCTGGCTCCCTCCCTCCAATGGACGCGATCCTGCCGGTTCTCCTGTTCGTGGCGATCGCCGCGGCCGTCTCGGTCGGGCTGGTGGTCGTCGCTGAGCTGATCGGCCCCAGCCGGCGGGGGGCGGTCAAGGAGATGCCCTACGAGAGCGGGATGGACCCGGTCCACGACACCCGGCGGCGGTTCGACGTCCGGTTTCACCTGGTGGCGATCACCTTTCTGGTGTTCGACGTGGAATTGCTCTTTCTCTATCCCTGGGCCGTGGCCAGCCGCTCGCCGGCCGGCCTCGACGCCGCAGTGGCCGACGGCCTGGTCTCTTCCCGCGGGCTGGTGTTCGCGGGGGCGATGGTGTTCACGGCGCTTGTGATCGTGGGCTTTGCATACGACTGGCGAAAGGGGGTGTTTCGATGGCGGTAAGCGACCTGCAGCTGCCGGAAAACGTCGTGGTCAGCCGGCTCGACGCCCTGGCAAACTGGTGCCGCAAGAACAGCCTCTGGCCGATGCCTTTCGCGACGGCCTGCTGCGGCATCGAGCTGATGGCCACCGGGGCGAGCAAGCACGACCTCTCCCGGTTCGGGGCCGAGGTGTTCCGGTTCAGCCCCCGGCAATGCGACCTGATGATCGTGGCCGGCCGCGTCGTGATGAAGATGCTGCCGGTCTTGCAGCGGATCTGGCTGCAGATGCACGAGCCCAAATGGTGCATCTCGATGGGCGCCTGTGCGAGCACCGGCGGCGTGTTCGACACCTATGCCGTGGTCCAGGGGATCGATCGGTTCATCCCGGTCGACATGTACGTGCCCGGCTGCCCGCCCCGGCCCGAGCAGCTGATCCAGGCGATCATCGACCTTCAGGACAAGATCCAGCGGGAGGGCACGATCACCGGCCGCGAGTTCGACACCGCCGGCCGCCAGGCCCGCAAGCGGGCCCTGGTCGAGTTCGCCGACCCGCTCACCATCGACGCCTCCCGCAACCCCGTGCTCCAGCGGGAGATCGCCGCCCGGGCTGAGTCGCTCGCCGGCCGCTCCTGAGACGTTTCCAACCCGCCACCGAGACCAGCCCCCGCCCGATGCCCCTCTCGCCCCCCTCCGTCGACGACACGCTCGCCGCCCTGGCCGACCGCCTCGGCCCCTTGGAGACGTCGGTGTTCCGCGGCCAGGCGCGGGTCGTGGTGCCGGCCGAGCGATCCTTCGAGGCGCTCGAACTGCTCAGGGATCGCGGCTTCGACCTCCTGGTGGACGTCTCCTGCGTCGATTACCTCGACTACCGCGAGCCGCCGATGCGGATGGCGGCCTGCGGCGGGCATCGCTACGGCTTGGTCTACCTACTGGCCTCGACCGAAACCAACCAGCGGCTCACTGTCCGCGTGTTCGTCGATGATCCGGAGCCGACGGTGGCCAGTGCCGTGCCCCTCTGGGAGGCGGCCAACTGGCTGGAGCGGGAGGTCTGGGACCTGTTCGGGATCCGCTTCGCGGGCCACCCCGACCTCCGCCGGCTGGTGATGCCCGAGGAGTTCACGGCCCATCCGCTTCGCAAGGACTACCCGCTCCAGGGCCGCGGCGAGCGGCACAACTTCCCCGTGATCACCCGACACGAGAGCTGAGCCATGTCGATCGCCCCCCCCAGCTTCGAGTCGGTGCAGGTGCCCGAGGCCGCCACCCGGAGCGAAGACTACCTCTGGACCCTCAACTTCGGCCCCCAGCACCCGGCCACCCACACGACCCTCCGGCTCGTGCTCAAGCTCGAGGGGGAGCGGGTGGTCGATGCGATGCCGGAGATGGGCTACCTCCATTCCGGCTTCGAGAAGATCGGCGAGCACCTCACGTTCAACCAGTACGTGACGGTCACCGACCGGATGAACTACATCTCGCCGATGGCCAACAACGTGGCCTGGCACCACGCGGTC
>CAYRNG010000179.1:0-7099 GCA_964425395.1 uncultured Candidatus Kuenenia sp.
GGGAAACTTGATGTTGCCCTTGCGGTCGAGGTTGAGGATGAAGGGGGGCGGCTCGGCCGGCTCGGCGACGGCCTTCTTGCCCTTGGGCTTCGGCGGCCGGGGCTTGTCTTCGACGAGGAAGTCGCCGAACCGGCCGGTCCGCTTGACCATCGGCACGCCGGCCGGCGAGAGGAGGTCGATCTGCTCGGGGAGCAGCGGCCGCCGCGAGCGGTCCACCGGCATCGCGAAGCTGCAGGCCGGCACGTGCTTGGGCTTCTTGGGACGGCTGGCCTTGGCCCGAGACTTCTTGGCGGCCTTCTTGCCCGGGGCCGCCTTCGCTTCCACCGCCTGCTCGGCCACGTTCTCGTTGTAGCCCGAGCAGGAGAGAAACTCCCCCTTCTTGCCGAGCCGAAACTCGAGTCGGCGGCCGCACTCGGGGCACTTGTAGGGGGCCGGGTCGGCCGCGGCCTTGACGTGCTCCTTCTGCTCGGCCTCGCCGAGCTTGGGCAGGAGCTCGTCGTGAAACTCGTGGAGCATCTCGGTCCACCGCTTCGAGCCCTCGGCCACCTGGTCGAGCTCCCGCTCGATCTCGCGGGTGTACCCGATCTCGATGAACTGGTCGGAGAAGCCGTCCTTGAGAAACTCCGTCACCTTCTCGCCGATCGCCGTGGCGTGGAAGCGGCGGTCCTGCTGCACCACATAGCCCCGCTGCTCGATCGTGTTGATGATGCTGGCATAGGTGGAGGGGCGGCCGATCCCCTCCTCCTCGAGCTTCTTGACGAGCGAGGCCTCGCTGTAGCGGGGCGGGGGAGCCTGAAACTTCTGCTTGGCATCGATCTCGAAGGGGGCCACCACCGCCCCTTTCGCGAACTCGGGCAGCACCTGCTCGCCGTCGTCGCGGGGCACGCCGCTGAGCTTGTAGAAGCCGTCGAACCGGAGGACGCGGCCGTTGGCCTTGAAGACGGCGCCGGTGTCGCGGTCGGTCCGCCGCAGCCGCACGGCGGTCGAATCCCACTCCGCGTCGGTCGCCTGACAGGCCAGGAAGCTCTGCCAGATCAGCTTGTAGAGCCGGTATTGCTCGTCGGTGAGCGCGGCGCGGATCGAGTCGGGGTCGCGGGCTGCCTCGGTGGGCCGGATCGCCTCGTGGGCCTCCTGGGCCCCCTTGTTGCTCGAGGCGTAGAAGCGGGGCTTGTCGGGAACGTAGGCGGCCCCGAACTGGTCGCCCAGATACTGGCGGGCCATCGAGATCGCCTCGCCGGAGAGGTTCGTCGAGTCGGTCCGCATGTAGGTGATCAAGCCCACCCGCCCCTCGGCGGGCAGATCGATGCCTTCGTAGAGTTGCTGGGCGATCCGCATCGTGCGGTCGGTGCTCATCCCCAGGCGGCTGGAGGCGGCCTGCTGGAGGGTGCTGGTGATAAACGGCGGGTAGGGGCGAGACTTGGTCCGCGTCACGTCGATGCTCTCGACGGTGAAGCGGGCGGCCGGGTCGGGCCGGCCCGAGATCCGAACCACGTTTTGGCCCCGGCCCCGGCCGTCGGGATCGGTCTCGCGGAGGGTCTCGATGGCGGTCAGGCCGGCCGCCTCGGCAGCGGCGGCCGCTGCCGTCGCCAGGTCGGCCGCAGAGGTGTTTTCGGCCTCGATCTTGAGCGGCCTGCCCCCCACCTCGACGAGCGTCGCCGAGAGCGCCTTGCGGTCGGCCAGCCAGGCCATCCGGTCGCGGACCAGCGGCGGCCGGCCCCGCTCGTCTCGCTGCCCGAGGAACGACGTCCAGGCGGTGTGCAGGCCGGCCGCCGCCGCCACGTCGAACGACAGGCAGCCGGAGATCTCCCACGACTCAGCCGGGGTGAAGGCCCGGATCTCCTGCTCCCGCTCGACCACGATCCGGGTCGCCACGCTCTGCACCCGGCCGGCCGAGAGGCCGCCCGAGACCTTCTTCCAGAGCACCGGCGAGACCCGATAGCCCACGATCCGGTCCACGATCCGGCGGGCCTGCTGGGCCTCCACCCGGGGCATGTTGATGGAGCGGGGCGCCTGGAAGGCCCGCTGGACCTCGCTCTTGGTGATGGCGTCGAAGGTGACCCGCTTGGCCTGGGCCGGATCGACCCCCAAGACCTGCGTCAGGTGCCAGGCGATCGCCTCCCCCTCGCGGTCCAAGTCGGTGGCGAACCAGACCTCGGCGGCCCCCTTGGCCAGCTTCCGCAGCTCGGTCACCGTCTTCTGCTTGGCGGCGTCGACCTCGTAGGTGGGCTCGAAATCATGCTCCAGGTCCACGCCCGGCACGGGCTGCTTGGAGCCCTTGGGGGCCCGCTTGGGGAGGTCGCGGATGTGGCCCACGGAGGCCTTCACCACGAACCCCCGGCCCAGGTATTTCTCGATCGTCTTGGCCTTGGCCGGACTCTCGACGATCACCAGCTGGTAGTCCCCCCGGGCCGCCGCGGGGCGAGACTTCTTCGCGGAGGAGGCTTTTTTTGCCATCGGAGGGACCGGGGGGTGGAGGGCGGAGGGGAACAATCGGGATTGGCGCCGACAGGGCCGGCGCTACAATCGCGGCCGGAGCCTTGCCGCAGACAGCGTTACCCTGCCGTCTTCGGGCTTGTCAAGTGGCCCCACCCGCGCCGTTCCCGAAGGGAACGGCGATTTTTTCCCCCCAGGCGACGTCATGGCCGGATCCTTCAATCTCTTCCGCCGCTACCAGAAGGCCGCCCTGGCGGGCCTGGCCATCATGGCGATGCTGGCGTTCTTCGTGCTCCCGCCGCTGTTGCAGCTGGGGGGCGGGGGGCCGCAGCGGGGCGATGGGACGGTCGTCCGCTGGCAGGGGGGCGGGCTGCGGGAGAGCGGCCTCCAGCGGGCCGTGCTCACCCGGCGGGCCCTGAACCAGTTTCTGATGGCCCTCCGGGCCGCCGCCACCGGTGATGAGCGGGTGCAGCCGCCGCTCCGCGACGACGAGAAGGGGGTGGTCGATGCCCTGCTCCTGGCCCGCGAGGCCGTGGCCAACGGGATCGTCGTCAGCGACTCGGTGATCAACGACTTCCTGGCGATGTGGACCGGCGACATGGTCACCTCCGCCCAGATGCAGAACGTGATCGGGCAGCTCCGCGACCGGGCCGGGGTGACCGAGGCCGACATCTTCGACGCCCTCCGGACGGTGATCCTCGGCGAGCGGCTCCAGGCCCTCGCGCTGCGGGGCACGGGCTTCTCAGGCGCGCCCCCCGGCTGGCGGTGGGACGCCTTCCGCAAGCTCGAGCAGGGGGCGACGGTGGAGGTGGTGCCGGTGGTGGTGGAGTCGCTCGCCGGCGAGGTGGCGGAGCCTTCCACGGCGGCCCTCGAGGGGCTCTACGCTCGCTACCGCGACGACCTGCCCCGGGCCCGCAGCGCCACGCCGGGGTTCCGCGAGCCGGCCCGGGCCCGCTACGACGCCCTGGTGGCCAAGGCCGACCTGTTCGTGGCCGAGGCCGAGAAGGACGTGACCGACGAGCAGATCGCGAAGTTTTACGAGGACAACAAGGAGCGGATGTTCAAGCAGGCTCCCGAGCCGGAGTCGGAGCCGCCGGCTGACGCCCAGCCCGCTGCGGAGCCCGAGGCCGACGGTGGGGCCGATGCCAAGCCGGCGGCGGAGCCTGCCTCCGAGGCCCCGGCCGAGCCGGCTGCGGCCAAGGAACAGCCGGCGAGTCCAGCCGAACCCAGCCCGGAGCCGGAGCCCGCCGCCGAACCCCAGGCTGCGGCCGGGCCGTCGCGGCCTGCGGTGCTCCCGGTCGCGTTTCGCCAACCGGCCGCCGAGGCCGTGCAGGAGGCAGCCGAAACGGTGGTGCAGGAGACCGCCCCGGCAGCGGAGACGGCTGCGGCGGTCGACGAAAAGGCAGCTGGGTCTGAGGACAAGCCCGCCGCCGCAGAGGAAAAGCCGGCCCCTCCTGAGGAAAAGCCCGCCGAGCCGGTGGCCGAAGCGAAGGCAGCCGACGAGTTTCAGCCGCTCGAGAAGGTTCGCGACGAGATCCGCAAGCAGCTGGCCACCCAGGCTGCCGAGCAGAAGATCTCCGAGATCTTCGCCACGATCACCTCCCGGATCGCGGCCCACTCCGACCGGGTCGAGGAGGCGATCGGCTTGAACGAGCCGCTGCCGGCGGCCCCCGATGTCATGAAGCTGGCGGCCGAGCAGGGCCTCGAGGGAGTGCGGTCGGAGTTCGTGACGCCCGCGGAGACGGTGGCGGCCGGCGGAATCGGCTCGAGCTTCCTGCTGGCCTTCTCCGACCGGTTCGGGGTCCGGCAGCAGCGGTGGATCGACCTGATCTTCACCCCCGACGCCCCCCGCTTCCGCCCCGTCGTGACCCGCGACGTCGAAGGCAGCCGCTACCTCTCCTGGAAGACCGAAGACCGGCCGGCCTTCACGCCGGCGTTGGCTGACATCAAGCCGGAGGTGGAGCGGGTCTGGCGGCTCATCGAGGCCCGGCCGCTGGCCCGGAAGCAGGCCGAGGCGGTCGCCGCCGCAGCCGCCGACAAGCCGTTGGCCGACGTGGTGGCCGGCCGGGAAGGGCTCGAGGCGAGCACCGTGGGCCCGTTCACCTGGCTGACCCGCGGCACCGCCCCCTTCGGCTCGCCGCCGATGCGGAACGACCCGGAGGGAATCGAGATGGCCGGCGATGAGTTTCTCGCCGCCGTCTTCGGGCTCGAGCCGGGCCAGACGGCCGTGGCCTTCAACGAGCCCCAGACGGTCTGCTACGCGATCCGGCTGGTGGGCCTCGAGCCGTCCGAGGAGGTGCTCCAGGAGCGGTTCGTGGAGGCGGCCAACGATCCTCGCCGGCTGGCGATGCTGGCCGAAGACGAGACCCGCGACGCCTTCGACCGCTGGCTGGCCGGGATCGAGAAGCGGCAGGGCGTGGAATGGCTCCGCGACCCGCGCTGAGCGGCCCTAGGCGGGCAGGGCGGCGGCCCGGGGCTTGAGCACGACCACGGCCAGCGGCGGGAGCGTGAGCTGCACCGAATGCTCCCGGCCGTGGTGCGGCTCGGGCTTGGCCACCAGGGCCCCCGAGTTGCCGACGTTGCCGCCGCCATACCAGGCGGAGTCGCTGTTGAACACCTCGTCGTAGTCGCCCCCCTGCGGCACGCCCATCCGGTAGCCGTGCCGGGGGACGGGCGTGAAGTTGCAGCACACCACCAGGAAGTCGGCCGGGTCGCGGCCCTTGCGGACGAAGGCCAGCACGCTGTCCTGCCAGTTGTGGCAGTCGATCCATTCGAAGCCGTGGCCGTCGAAGTCGAGCTGGTGGAGGGCCGGCTCCCGGCGGACCAGGTCATTGAGATCGGCCACCGCCCGCGACAGGCCCCGGTGGCTCTCCCACTCGAGCAGGTGCCACTGCAGGCTGTCGTCGAAGTTCCACTCGTTCCACTGCCCGAACTCGCCCCCCATGAAGAGCAGCTTCTTGCCGGGGTGGCACCACATGTAGGCGAACAGCAGCCGGAGGTTGGCGAACTTCTGCCACAGGTCGCCGGGCATCTGGCCGAGCAGCGAGCCCTTGCCGTGGACCACCTCGTCGTGTGAGAGCGGGAGCACGAAGTTTTCGTGGAAGGCGTAGATCAGGCTGAAGGTCAGCTCGTCGTGGTGATACTTGCGGTGAATCGGATCATGCCGGATGTAGCGGAGCGTGTCGTTCATCCAGCCCATGTTCCACTTGAGGCTGAAGCCCAGGCCGCCCACGTAGGTCGGCTTCGAGACGCCGGCCCAGGCGGTCGATTCCTCGGCGATCGTCAGCGTGCCCGGAAAGTGGGCGTGGGTCTGCACGTTGAACACTTTCAGAAACTCGATCGCCTCGAGATTCTCCCGGCCGCCGAAGCAGTTGGGCTCCCACTGCCCCTCCTCGCGGCTGTAGTCGAGGTACAGCATCGAGGCCACAGCGTCGACCCGCAGGCCGTCGACGTGGTAGTGGTCGAGCCAGAACAGGGCCGAGGAGACGAGATAGTTGGCCACCTCATTGCGGCCGTAGTTGAAGATCATCGTGCCCCAGTCGGGGTGCTCGCCCTTGCGGGGATCCTCGTGCTCGTAGAGGGCAGTGCCGTCGAACCGCCGCAGGCCGTGACCGTCGCGGGGGAAGTGGGCCGGCACCCAGTCGATAATCACCCCCACGCCCGCCCGGTGGAAGGCATCGATGAGCGACATCAGGGCCTGCGGGGAGCCAAACCGGCTCGTGGCGGCAAACAGGCCGATCGTCTGGTAGCCCCAGCTCGCCGAGAGCGGATGCTCGGTGGGCGGCAGCAGTTCCACGTGGGTGAAGCCCAGCTCCACCACGTAGGGCACGAGCTCCCGCTCGAGGTCGGCGTAGCTGAGCCAGCGGTGGGGATTGTCGCCCGGCCGCCGCCAGCTGCCGAGGTGGACCTCGTAGACGTTGAGCGGCGCGTCGAGGGCGTTTTTCGCGGCCCGCGTCGCCATCCACTCCTCGTCCCGCCATGCGTAGGCGGCCAGGTCGGTCACGATCGAGGCGGTGCGGGGGGGCACCTCCGCGCCGAAGCCGTAGGGATCGCAGCGGTCGCTGGCGACACCCGCCGCATGAATCCGATATTTGTAGGTGGAGCCGACAGCGAGCCCGGGCACGAACAGCTCCCAGATGCCCGACGGAATCTGCTTGTGCATTGGGTGGCCGGTCCCGTTCCAGCCGTTGAAATCGCCGACCACCTCGACGCGATCGGCGTTGGGCGCCCAGACCGCGAAATTCACGCCGCCGACTCCGGCCTGCGTCTCGAGCTGGGCCCCGAGCTTCTGGTAACTCTTCCAGTGGCGGCCCTCGCCAAGGAGATGAAAATCGTATTCGGTGAGCATGGCGGCCGGGGCGAGAGGTGGGCGACCCTCCAATCGTGCCACACGGCAGAGCTTCACGCGACGCGACGCAGGAATTCCGAAGGCAAAAGGGCTGCCGGATGTGACGGTTGGAGGGAGACGACGGGAAGCGCGGTATGGCAGCCGAGAACGTTCTCTCGCCGCCGACAAGAAGGGCAGCCGGCGGGACTTTCGGGTCAAATGCACCACGTCGGGGTTGCTCGCCCCATCTCGCCGGACGTTCGCTGCGGCCATCCTGGCCTCCGCTCACTCGATGCTGCCCTCGCTTTCGCCATCCTGGCTTCGCTCGGCCAGCAACGC
>CAYRNG010000180.1:0-8372 GCA_964425395.1 uncultured Candidatus Kuenenia sp.
ATCCCGCCGGCCAGTTGGCGACGCCCTTCCCGTGCCACCGTTTCCGGTTGGCGTCGTCGCAGTGCCCGCAGGGTTGAAAACCCGCGGCTACGTTGCAGCAAACCGGCCGGCCCGTAGCGGCGGGATTTTATCCCGCCGGCCAGTTGGCGCAGCGTTTCCCATGCCCGGGCCTCCACGCCGGATTTTCGGCCTTGAAGCGGCCGCCGGCGGTCCCTAACTTCTCGCCTTCGACAGGGTGGCTGTCGTCGAGGACGGTTTTGTGATCCGAGCCCTCTGCCTGCTCTCCGGCCTGGCCGCCGTCGGCTGCGCCCATCATCGCAATCAGTCGGCCTACGCTCCCCCGCTGGCTCCGCCAGCGTATCCGCAGCCGCAGCAGCCCGTCGCGTTTCCCGCGCCGCCCGCCGCGGTGCCTGGCCAGCCCGTGATGGCCGCCCCGGCGATGATGGCCCCGCCCCCCGGCGTCGCGGCACCCCCCATGATGGCCCCGCCCGGCTTCCCCGCCGCCGCCGCGCCGCTCGCGACCGGCGAGGGATTCGTGGCCGCTCTGCCCGACGGGTCGTGTCCCCCCTGTGAGGCCGCGGGGGTGACGCCGGTGGGCTTCGACGGCACGATGCAGACGCCCCCCTGCCCGCCAGGCCCGTAGCTCGCCGCCAGCCCGGTCGCTCGCCGCAAGGCTGGGGGCCCTTGTCGCGTACACTTGCTCCTGGCGTCGCCGCGTCGGCGGGCCAGCGGAGAAGAGCGGCGTGAGCATCTGGGAGATCGAGCCCGAGCGGCAGGCCGAGCTGATGGATGATCCGGCCCTGCCGGAGGCCGAGCACCTGGCCGCCCTCAACGCCCTGGCGACGATCAACGCCGTCTCGCTCACCCCTCGGCAGCTGGCCGCCGCCGTCGCCCGAATCGTGCCCGGCCCGCTGCCCGCCGGCCGCCCGCTCGAGGTGGTCGATCTGGCCTGCGGCGGCGGCGACCTCACGCTCGCGCTTGCCAACCGGCTGGCCCGCCGCCTCGCCGGCCGCGGAGACCGGGGGGCGACTCCGGCCGTGCACGTGCTCGGCATCGACTCGAGCCCCCGGGCGATCGAGCGGGCCCGGGCGTTCGCCGGCCGCCGGCCGCTCGAGCGGCGGGCCAGCGTCGATTTCGCCGTCCGCGACGTGCTCGCCGAGGGCTGCCCCCCGTGCGACGTGGCCGTGAGCTCGCTCTTTCTCCACCACCTCGATGATGCTCCGGCCGTCGCGGTGCTCCGGTCGATGGCCAACGCCGCCCGGCTGGGGGGCGTGGTCTCCGATCTGGTGCGGAGCCGCACCGGCCTCGTGCTGGCAGTCCTCGGCACCACGCTCCTGGCCCGCTCGCGGGTGGCCCGGGTGGATGGTCCGCTCTCGGTCCGGGCCGCCCGGACCCCCGCCGAATACCGGGAGTTGGCGGCTCGGGCCGGCCTGCCAGAGGCGGTCGTTCGCCGCTGCTGGCCCGAGCGGGTGCTGCTCTCGTGGCGGGCCGCCGAACTGGTAAGCGACCTTTTGCCGAGCGTGGCCTGTGCCTGAGCCGGCCGCAACCGGCCGTCGGCGAGATTGAGTCCCCGAAACCAGACCCAAAACCACACACGAAACCCCGCCGGTGCGATAGCCTGTGGTGATGGCCCCTGCCGACACGTCCCGAGACTCTTCCGTGCCCGATCCACACGCGACGCTCAGTCTCGCGGCCGCCGAGGGCACTCCCTGGCAGGCGGTCGTGGTCGGTGCCGGCCCGGCCGGCTCGGCGCTGGCCACACGGCTGGCGGCCCGCGGCCTGCGGACGCTGCTTGTGGATGCGGCGGCGATGCCGCGGCCCAAGCTCTGCGGCTGCTGCCTGTCACCGGCCGCGGTGGCGGAGCTGGCTCTTCTGGCAGAGCTTTCGGCGGCTGTCTCAGGCGGCGAACCTGCGGCTTCCAAACCTGGCAGCCTGCCCGGCTCCGGCCCGGCGGCGGGGCTGCCGTCGGTGGCGATCCCGCTGCGACAGGCCCGGCTCGTGACGCCTGGCGTGACCGCGGTCGTGCCGCTTGTCGGCGGCGGAGTCGTGTCGCGGGAGGCCCTCGATCCCGCTGGGGTACGGCAGGCCGTGGCGGCCGGCGCCGCCTGGCTGCCGGCGGCCCGCGTGATGCGGATCGTCCAGGCCACGAAGAGCACAAGCGGGCCGCTCACGATCCAATTCCAGCCCCAGAGCCACGTGGCGTCTCCCGACCTGGCGGCTGGCCCGTCCGTCGCCTCCGGCACAATGAGCCTGGCCGCCGAACTCGTCGTTCTCGCCTCGGGCCTGGCCGACACGATCCGGCTGCCCGACGACCCCGCGGCGGCAAGCATCCTGCCGACGAGCCGCCTCGGCCTGGGAACCACGGTTGGCGAACTGCCGCTCGACCCGCCCGCCGGCGAGCTTGTGATGGCGGTCGGCCGCGGGGGCTACTGCGGCCTCGTGCGGCTCGAGGATGGCCGGCTCGACGTGGCTGCGGCAATCGACCGCGGAGCCCTGGCTGCCGCCGGCTCGCCGGCTGAGGCTGTGCGGGGCGTGCTGGCAGATGCGGGGATCGACGCGGCCTGGCTCGAGAGCCTCCGCGAGCGGTTTGCCGCAGCAGCCTTCCGGGGCACGCCCCCCTTGACCCGCTCGCGAGCCGTCTCGGCCGCCGCCGGTCGAGTCCTGAGAATCGGCGATGCGGCAGGCTATGTCGAACCCTTTACCGGCGAGGGCATGGGCTGGGCGCTCGCCTCGGCCCGGCTCTGCGACGAATCGCTCGCCCCGGCCATCGCCGGGGGCACGATCCGCGGCGACTTGCCCGCCGCGGCCGCCCGCTATGCCGCCGCCCACCACCGCCACTTCGCCCTCACCCATGCCCGCTGCCGCCGCGTGGCCCGGGCGGTGCGGCAGCCCTGGCTGGTGGGCGGGGCGGCCTGGCTGGCCCGGCTCGCCCCGGGAATGGCGGCCCGGGTGACCCCGCTGGTCGTGGGCGGCCCCGCTCAGGCGATCCCAAAAGCCCGGGCAGACCAGGCCGGCGACTGCCGGAGCCGAGCGACATGGGCATCGGAGGCACGAGCATGAGCATGACGCTCCTGGGCATCGGCACGGCCGTGCCGGTCCACGCCATCAGCCAGCGGGACGCCGCCGCCCTCGCGATCGGCTTTGCCAACGCGCCGGCGGGCCGCGAGCGGACCCTCGAGGCGCTGTATCGCAAGAGCGGCATCAAGTCGCGGGGCTCGGTGCTGCTCGAGGAGCCGGGGGGCCGCCCCTTCGTGCAGGAGTTTTTCCCGCCGGCCGACCTGGCCACGACCGGCGGCCCGACCACCGGCGAGCGGATGGCCCGCTACGCGATCGAGGCCGGCCGGCTGGCCATCGACGCCGCCCGCGCGGCCCTCGCCGCCGCCCGCACCCTGCCGGCCGCGATCACCCATCTGGTCACCTGCTCCTGCACGGGCTTCGCCAGCCCGGGGGTGGACATCGAACTGATCGAGGAGCTGGGGCTGGCCCCCACCGTGGCCCGCACCCACGTCGGCTTCATGGGCTGCCACGGAGCCTTTAACGCCCTCCGGGTGGCCGAGGCCTTCGCCGCCGGTGGGGTCGAGCGGACGGTGCTCGTGGTCTGCGTCGAACTCTGCAGCCTCCACTTTCAATACGGCGGCCTCGACGACCACGTCGTCGCCAACAGCCTGTTCGCCGACGGCGCCGCTGCGACCGTCTGTAGGCAGGCGTTGCCCGCGGACCCTCAAGGCGGCGGAGAGCCCGGCGGCCCAGCCGGCCCCTGGCGGCTGGTCCGGCAGGCCTCCTGCGTGCTGCCGGGCTCGCAGCGGGAGATGGGCTGGCTGATCGGCGACACCGGCTTCGAGATGAGCCTTTCGGCCCGGGTGCCCGATCTGATCGCCGCCCACCTCCGGCCGGCGGTGGCTGCGGCGGTGGCCGAGGCCGGCCTCGCGCTTTCCGAGATCGCCACGTGGGCGGTCCACCCGGGGGGGCCGCGGATCCTCTCGGCCGTCGAAGGGGCCCTCGATCTGCCGGCCGACGCCGTGGCCGCCTCGCGGGGCGTGCTCGCCGAGCATGGCAACATGTCGAGCGCGACGATCCTGTTCGTGCTCGAGCGGCTCCGGGCGGCGGGGGCCCACGGGCCCTGCGGGGCCCTGGCCTTCGGCCCAGGGCTGGCCGTCGAGCTTGCGATTCTGGACCGCTGACCGGCGAACCACACTCTGCCCAACGGACCGCAGGTTCCGTAGACTGCCGGCCGGCGGACGAGCCGCCGTAAAGCCGTGATTCGTGAGATGCCGCCGGTGCCCGACAAGCCAGCCGACCTGCCCCCCCACCTCCGCCGCCGCGTCGCCATCGAGCGGGTCGAGCCCGACGTCGATGGGGGGCGGTTCGCCGTCAAGCGGGTCGTGGGCGACACCGTCCGGGTGGCGGCCGACATCGTCTGCGACGGCCACGACGAGCTCGACTGTCGGCTCCACGTGCGGCAGGGGGAGACCGGCCAGTGGGCGGTGCTGCCGATGACGTGCGTCGGCAACGACCGCTGGGAGGCCTCGTTCACCGTCGAGCGGATCGGCTGCTGGCAGTTCACCGTCACCGGCCGAGTCGATCTCTTCGCGACCTGGCTCCGCGACCTCGGCCGGCGGGAAGAGGCGGGGGAGAGCCTCAGGCTCGAGCTGCTCGGCGGGGCCGGGCTCGTGGTGGCGGCCGCCCATCGGGCCTCGCCGGCGGAGGCCCAGGAACTCGAACGGTTCGCGGCAGAGCTGCGTGGTCCGCGGGGCCCCGCGGTCGCCCGCGATCCGCGGCTGAAATCCCTCATGGAGCGGCATGCCGACCGCCGGGACGAGACCCGGCTCGAGCCGGTCCGCAGCGTCTGGGCCGACCGGCCCAAGGCGGCCGTGGGCAGTTGGTACGAGGTCTTTCCCCGGTCCTGGGGGCACACGCCGGGAGAGCATGGCACGCTCGCCTCGCTCGCCGAGCGGCTCGACTACGTGGCCGGCCTCGGATTCGACGTCCTCTACCTGACGCCGATCCATCCGATCGGCATCGCCTTTCGCAAGGGCCCCAACAACACGCTCGTGGCCGGGCCCGACGACGTGGGCAGCCCCTGGGCAATCGGCTCAGCCGAAGGGGGCCACACCGCGATCCACCCTCGGCTCGGCTCGTTCGCCGACTTTCAGCGGCTCCGCCTCCGGGCCGAGGAGCTGGGCCTGGAATTGGCCCTCGACCTGGCGATCCAGTGCGCCCCCGACCACCCCTGGGTGAAGGAGCATCCCGAGTGGTTCCGGCACCGGGCCGACGGCTCGATCCGGCACGCCGAGAACCCGCCCAAGAAGTATCAGGACATCGTCCCCTTCGACTTCCAGTGCGAGCAGTGGAAGACGCTCTGGGAGGCGCTCGGGGGCGTGGTCCGGTTCTGGGTGGAGCAGGGGGTGCGGATCTTCCGGGTGGACAACCCGCACACCAAGCCGTTCGGTTTCTGGGAGTGGCTGATCGGCGACATCCACCGGACCCATCCGGAGGTGCTGTTTCTCTCCGAGGCCTTCACCCGGCCCAAGGTGATGCACCGGCTGGCCAAGCTCGGCTTCACGCAGTCCTACACCTACTTCACCTGGCGGACCGGCCGCGACGAAGTGGCCGCCTACCTGGAGGAGGTCACGAGCCCCCCGGTGAGCGACTTCTTCCGCCCCAACTTCTGGCCCAACACCCCCGACATCCTCCACGAGACGCTCCAGACCGGCGGCCGGCCGATGTTTCAGGTCCGGCTCGCCCTGGCCGCCCTCTCGGTGGGCAACTGGGGGATCTACGGCCCGGCCATGGAGCTGCTGGCGGCCACCCCCCGCGAGCCGGGCAGCGAGGAATACCTCGACAGCGAGAAGTACGAGATCAAGGCCTGGGATCTCGACGCTCCAGAGAGCCTGGCGGCCTTCATCCGCCGGCTCAACGAGCTCAGGCGAACCGAGCCGGCCCTGGCCACCAACCGGCCGCCGGTGATCCAGGTGGTGGACGATCCCGAGCTGCTCGCCTTCGCCCGCCACGACCCCGCGAGCGGCAGCCGGATTTTGGTGGTCGTGAACATGCAGCCACACGAGCCCCGCACAGGCCGGGTCTGCCTCGACTCGGCGGCGCTTGGCCTGGCTGACACGACTGCGGTGACGGCCCACGACCTGCTTTCCGGCGTGACCGACCGCTGGCCCCTGCCGGAGCTGACGATCGAGTGCACCCCGGCCGAGCCCGTTCGCATCTTCCGGCTCGAGCCCTGACGCCATGGCCAGAGCCGACAGCCTCGCCGCGGGAATCGCCAACTGGCTGCCGAAGGCCCGCTGGTTTGCCGGCAAGGGGCGGCCGCTCGACGGGGTCGCGATCGCCGATGCCGCGGCGATCGCCGACACCGATCTCGTCCTCAGCCTCGTGGACGCGACGAGCGGCGGCGAGCGGGTGCGGTATGCGGTGCCGGTCCGCAGGACCGAGGGCCGAGATGCCGCGGTGACCGCCGAGTTCGCCGCCTGGCTTGTGGATACGGTGGTCGAGGGGCGGGTGGTGACCGGCCGAGAGGGCCAGTTTGTTGGCCAGCCGGTGGCCGGCGGGCGAGCTCCGCCCGGGCCGACGAGCGTTGCCATCCTGGGGGGCGACGCCTCCAACACGTCGCTCGTGGCCCGGCGGCCCGGGGTGGCCCTCGCCCTCAAGCTCCTGCGGCGGGCCGAGGCGGGCATCCAGCCCGAGGTCGAGGTGGGGGCCTTTCTGTCGGGGCGGCTGGGCTGGTCTCGAACGCCGCCGCTGGTGGGCTGGCTCGAGTATCAGCCGACGGCAGGCGGCGAGGCGACGGTGCTGGCCACGGTGCACGAGTTTCTGCCCGACTGCCGGACGGCCTGGGAAGTGCTCGGAGAGGAATTGGCCGCCGGCCGTCGCGAGCGGGTGGTCGGGCTCGCGGCGGCGATCGGCACGCTCTCGGGCGAGATGCACGCCCGCCTCGCCTCCCGGGCCGACCTCTCGGCCTTCGCCCCGGAGCCCGAGCGGGATGCCGACCGGCGGCTGGCCGCCGGGATGATGACCGACCACGTGGAGCGGGCCCTGGCCCGGGCGGCAGCGGGCAGCGTGGGGCTGGCGGCGGCGGTGGCCGAGCGGCTCGTGGCGGTGGCGGCCCAGGGCGACCGGCTGGCGGCCGCCTGCGGGGAAGTGAGCCAAGTCGCCGGCGGCGAGCGGATCCGCGTCCACGGCGATTATCACCTCGGGCAGGTGCTCGTGCGGGGCGACGGCGAGGTGTTCGTGATCGACTTCGAGGGGGAGCCGGCCCGGCCGCTGGTGCAGCGGCGGGCCAAGGCGAGCCCCTTCAAGGACGTGGCGGGGATGTGCCGGTCGTTCGACTATCTGCTGCGGCAGCCGACCGGGCCGGCTGCTGGCGGCGAGTCGCGGAATTTTCCGCGCGATCTGGCTGCGGTGGAGGGAGCCTTCCTGGCGGCCTACCGGCAGGAGGCGGCCGGCCACGCCTGGTGGCCCGCCGACCCGGCCGCGGCGGCCCGGCTCTTGGAGGCCTGGAAGATCGACAAGGCGGTCTACGAGCTGGCCTACGAGATCGACAACCGCCCGGCCTGGGTGGAGGTGCCGCTGGCCGCCCTCGAGAGCTACCTCGCCCGGGCCTAGCCGGCGAAGAGGTCGTCGAGCCGGGCGACGTGGGGGGCGATCTCGGAGGGCTCGAGGAAGCTCGATTCAAGGCTGTTTCGCAACAGCCGGTAGGCGTCGGCCGCGGAGAGCGGCAGCGTCGTGACCACGCCGCGGAGGTTGTCGTTGACGTAGCCGCCGAAGTAGGCCGGGTCGTCGGAGTGGACGCTCGCCCGGAGGCCGGCCGCGAGCAGGGCCGGGAGATTGTGGTCGGCGAGCGTTTCGACCACCCGGAGCCGGACGTTCGAGAACGGGCAGACCGTCAGCGGTACCCGCTCCCGCACCAGCCGGGCAACGAGATCGCGGTCTTCCAGGCAGCGGACTCCATGGTCGATCCGCTCCGCGCCGAGGCTGTCGAGGGCGCCGGTGATCGAGGCGGGCGGCCCCTCCTCGCCGGCATGGGCCACGGCGTGGAGGCCGAGTTGCCGGCACTTCTGGAACACGGTGGTGAACTTCTCCGGCGGGTTGCCCCGCTCCCCCGAGTCGAGGCCCACTGCGATGAAGTGCTCGCGGAAGGGGGCGGCCTGCTCGAGGGTCTCGAAGGCCTCCCGCTCGGAGAGGTGCCGCAGGAAGCACATGATCAGGGCCGCCGAGATCCCCAGCTCGCCGCGGGCTCGGGCCACGGCCCGAGACAGGCCGCGGACGACCGTTTCGAAGGGCACGCCGCGGGCGGTGTGGGTCTGGGGGTCGAAGAAGATCTCGGCCCGGACGACGTTGTCGGCCCGGGCCTTCTGGAGGTA
>CAYRNG010000181.1:0-4405 GCA_964425395.1 uncultured Candidatus Kuenenia sp.
CGCCCAGTGCCACAACCATCCCTTCGACCGCTGGACGATGGACGACTACTACGGCTTCGCCGCCTTCTTCACGCAGATCGGCCGCAAGCGGGCCGCCGACCCGCGCGAGACGATCGTGATCGACTCTGGCAACGCCGAGATGCAGCATCCGGTGACGAAACGCCCCATGCCGCCGAAGTTTCTCGGGGCGGAGACGCCCAAGATCCCGGCCGGCGGCCGCCGCGAGGCCCTGGCCGGCTGGATCACCTCGCCTGAGAATCCCTTCTTCGCCCGGCACCTTGCCAACGTCGCCTGGACCCACTTCTTCGGCCGGGGCATCGTCCACGAGCCCGACGACGCCCGGGTGAGCAACCCGCCGGCCAATGGCCCGCTGCTCGACGAGCTCGGCCGCAGGTTCGCCGCCTCCGGCTGGGACTTCCGCGGCCTGGTCCGCGACATCTGCACCTCGCGAACCTACCAGCGGTCGTGCGAGCCCGAGGAGACCAACCGGCTCGACGAGACCAACTTCTCCCATGCCGCGGTCCGCCGCCAGCGGGCCGAGGTGCTGCTCGACGTGCTGGCGCAGGTGACCGAGACCAAGAACAAGTTTCCGGGGCTCCCGCTCGGGGCCCGGGCGGTGCAGGTGGCCGACGGCCGGACGAGCACGTATTTCCTGACCACCTTCGGCCGAGCCACCCGCGAGGATGTCTGCAGCTGTGCGGTCTCGATGGATCCCAGTCTCTCCCAGGCCCTCCATCTCTTGAACGGTGACGCCGCCAACGACCGGATCCGGCAGGGCAATCTCGTAGGCCGGCTGCTCGACGAGGGCCACACGCCCGGGGAGGTGATCGACTCGCTGTTCGTCCGCTGCCACGGTCGGATGCCGAGCGAGCGGGAGCGAATCGAGACGCTCGTCACCGTGCTCGACGCCGCCGACAAGAAGCAGGCCCTGGAAGACGTCTTCTGGGCGCTGCTCAACTCCCCCGAGTTCATCTTCAATCACTAGTTCTACGCGGGCCGAATCGACGATGGTTCAAGCGCTTCAAACAGACAGGGAATCCCCGGGCTTGCGCCCGGGGTTTGAGGAATCCCCGGGCTTGCGGCTGGGGTTTGAGGAATCCCCGGGCTTGCGCCCGGGGTTTGTATGGAGCGTCGTGATGGCGTGCGTGGCCGCGGCCGCCGGGGCTGCCGATGGGCCGCCGAACTTCGAGGAGCACGTCCTGCCGGTATTCCGCGAGAAGTGCTGCAGCTGCCACAACCCCGACAAGAAATCGGGTGGGCTCGACCTCACGAGCTTCGGCCAGACGATGGCCGGCGGCAGCTCCGGCGACGTGATCGATCCCGGCGACGCCGACGGCTCCTACCTCTACCAGCTCGTGACCCACGAGTCGGAGCCGACGATGCCGCCGGAGTCCGACAAGCTCTCGGCGGCCTCCCTCGAGTTGATCAAGGGCTGGATCGCCGGCGGGTCCCTGGAGCGAAACGGTTCGAAGCCGGTGGCCCGCAAGCAAAATGCCCTGGCCCTCGACGGGCCGGTGGCCACCACGCCCGACGGGCCGCCCGTGATGCCCCCCCGGCTCCCGCTCGAGGTGGTCACCCGCGGCCGCCGGCCCACCACGATCACGGCCCTGGCCGCCTCGCCCCACGGCGACGTCGTGGCCCTCGGCAGCCGCCAGCAGGTGCTGCTCTACCACTCGGGGTCGCTCGACCTCTTGGGCGTGCTCCCCTTCCCCGAGGGCGTGGTGCGGGTGGTCCGCTTCTCCCGCAACGCCAAGCTCCTCCTGGCTGCCGGCGGCCTGGCCGCCAAGAGCGGCCGGGTGGTGGTCTGGGACGTGGCCACGGCGCAGCGGGTGGCCGAGGTGGGCGAGGAGTTCGACGAGGTCCTGGCGGCCGACATCTCCGCCGACCAGAAGTTCGTGGCCTTGGGCGGCCCGGCCAAGGTGGTGCGGCTCCTGAAGACGGCCGACGGGAGCGTGGCCCAGGAGATCCGCAAGCACACCGACTGGGTGACGGCCCTCGAGTTTTCCCCCGATGGCAAGCGGCTGGCTACCGGCGACCGGGCCGGCAACCTGTTTCTCTGGGAGACCCGCGGGGCCCGCGAGGCTGGCACGCTCAAGGGCCACTCGGCCGCGATCACGGCCGTGGCCTGGCGGCCCGACGGCAAGCTGGTGGCCAGCGTGTCGGCCGACGGTTCCGTCCGGCTCTGGAACGTGAAGACCGGCGAGTCGATCAAGAACTGGTCGGCCCACGGGGGTGGCGCCGAGTGGCTCGCCTGGCTGCCCGACGGTCGGCTCGTGACCACCGGCCGCGACGCCAAGGCCAAGCTCTGGAAGGCCGACGGAGCCCTGGAGCGGGAGCTCGGGCCGCTGGCCGACATCGGCACGCGGGTTGCCGTCACGAGCGACGGGGGGCGGATCTTCGCCGGCGACTGGGCCGGCGGCCTGACCGCCTTCGCCACGGGCGACGGGGGCAAGGCCGGCAGTCTCGACACGAATCCCCCGCGGCTCGAGCAGCGGATCGCCGCCGCCGAGAAGGCCCTCGCGGAGGTGGCGGCGGCCGAGCAGGCCGTGGCCGAGCAGGCCCGCCAGGCCGCCGAGGCCCTCCAGGTCGCCGAGTCGCAGGCGGCCGCCGCCCGCCAGGCCGCCGAGCAGGCGGAGGCCGCCCTCGAGGCGGCCAAGGCCCGCCAGGCCGAGGCCGGCAAGGGCGTGGAACGCTGGAAGGCCGAACTCGACTTCGCCCGTCAAGCTCGCTAGCGAGCGGCCATGTCGCAGGACACGCCCCCGGCCGCCGGCACGTAGCTGGCCCGGGCGTAGTCCATCACCATCCGGTGGGCACTGAACCGCCAGGCCAGGGAGCTGATCGAGTTCATCATCATCTTGATCCACTCCCGCGGCAGGCCGTCGGCGTCCCGCTCGTAGAACAGCGGGATCACCTCCTTGGTGAGGGTCTCGAACAGGGCCGCGCCGTCGCGACGGTCGGTGATCTCGTCGTTGAAGTGGGTCTCGCCGCGGCCGATCGCGAAGCCGTTGCGGCCGTCGAAGGCCTCGGCCCACCAGCCGTCGAGGATCGAGCAGTTGAGGCCGCCGTTGAGCACCCCCTTCTGGCCGCTCGTGCCCGAGGCCTCCAGCGGCCGCCGCGGGTTGTTGAGCCACACGTCCACGCCCTGGACGAGGTGCCGGGCCACGTTGATGTCATAGTCTTCGATGAACACCAGCCGACCGGCGAACCGGGGCTCGTGCCGGAGGTTGGCGATCTTGCGGATCAGACCCTTGCCCGGCTCGTCGGCGGGATGGGCCTTGCCGGCGTAGATGATCTGGATCGGCCGGTCGGGGTCGCTGATCAGGGCGTAGAGCCGGTCGAGGTCGGAGAGCATCAGGTCGGCCCGCTTGTAGGTGGCAAACCGGCGGGCGAAGCCGATCGTGAGGACGTTGGGGTCGAGTACGGCCCGGGACTGCTCGCCCGCCTCGTCGCACTCCCCCCGCCGCCGGCACTGGCGGGCCAGCCGCCGCCGCACGAACTGGATGAGCAGGTTCTTGAGGGCGTAGTGGGTCTCCCAGAGCTCGCCGGGATCGCACTCGTGGATCTTCTGCCAGACATCCGGACCGCCCATCTGCCGGAACCAGTTGGCCGGGAAGATCCGATCGTAGAGGAGGAGCATCTGCCAGGAGAGCCAGCTCGGCACATGCACCCCATTGGTGATGTGGCCGATCGGCACCTCCTCCTCGACCTTCCAGGGCCAGAGGTTGGCCCACATCTTCCGGCTGACGTGACCGTGCAGGGCGCTGACGGCGTTGGCCCGCCGGGAGAGCTTGAGCCCCAGCACCGTCATGCAAAAGGTTTCCTCGTGGTTGTGGGGCTCGACCCGGCCGAGGGCCATCAGCTGGTCGTGGGAGATGCCCAGGGCATCCCGCATCGGCCCGAGGTGCTCCTCCATCAGGCCGTTGTCGAACCGGTCGTGGCCGGCCGGGACGGGCGTGTGGGTGGTGAACACCGTCTGCCGGGCCACCCGCCGGATGGCGTCGTCGTAGGGATAGCCGTCCCGCTCCATCCGGCCGCGGACGGCCTCCAGCGTGGCGAAGGCCGAATGCCCCTCGTTCAAGTGATAGACGCCCGGCACGATCCCCAGGGCCCGGATCGCCTTCACGCCGCCGATCCCGAGGATGATCTCCTGGCGGATCCGGGTGCGGGTGTCACCGCCGTAGAGCCGGCTGGTGAGGGGCCGGTCTTCGGGTGCGTTTTCCTCGACGTCGGAATCGAGCAGATAGAGGGTGCAGCGGCCGACCGCCAGCTTCCAGACCTTGGCAAACAGCGTGCCCGAGCGGGTATCGACCTGAACCATGATCGGCTCGCCGTCGGTCCCGAGGGCCGGCTCGATCGGCAGGAGGTCGACCCGGGTGGGCTGGTATTCCTCGTGCTGGTAGCCGTC
>CAYRNG010000182.1:0-15079 GCA_964425395.1 uncultured Candidatus Kuenenia sp.
GCAGCCACGGCAAGCGGATCACCGACTTCTGCTCCTGGCGGGGATTACTCGTGCTTGCCGGCGTCCGCGAGGCGGCTCGGAATCACCCCCGGGTGATCGGCGGGGGCGGCGACGATCGGCCGGTCGGCGGCCCGGCCCTCTGGGTGGGCGACATCGACGAGCTCTGGAAGCTGCCCAAGCCGACCGGCCGGGGCGGCCCCTGGCACGACTCGGCTGTCGAGGCGGGCCAGGCGAGCGATCCCTATCTGATGGCCGGCTACGACAAGAAGCGGCTGGAACTCTCCCACGATCAGGCGCAGCCGCTCGCCGTGACGATCGAGATCGATCCGGCCGGCGACGGCCAGTGGCTTCCCTATGCCGTGCTCGCCGTGCCGCCCGGAGATAAGCTCGAGCATGCGTTTCCAGCCGGCTTCTCCGCCCACTGGATCCGGTTCATGGCCGCCGCCACCTGCCGGGCGACGGCCACGCTCGTCTACGAATGAGGTCTGTCATGCGGTCTTTCCCGCTGCTTTTAACCCTGCTCGGCAGCGTGCTTCCGGCGGCCGCGGTTCCTGCGGCCGAGCCGCCTGTCACCGCCGATGTCGTGATCTACGGAGGCACGAGCGCCGCGATCGTCGCGGCGATCCAGGCCAAGGCGATGGGCAAGAGCGTGGTCGTCGTCTCCCCCGACCGGCACCTGGGGGGCCTCACCAGCGGCGGCCTCGGCTGGACCGACAGCGGCAACAAGGCCGTGATCGGTGGCCTGGCCCGCGAGTTCTACCGCCGCATCAAGCGGCACTACGATCGCCCCGAGGCCTGGGTGCACCAAAAGCCCGAGCACTACAAGCACTTCCGCCCTCAGGACGACGCGATCTGGGTGTTCGAGCCCAAGGTGGCCGAGGTCGCCTTCGACGACTGGGTCGCGGAGGAGGCGATCCCGGTCGTCCGTGACGACTGGCTCGACCGGGAACGGGGCGTGGTCAAGGAGGGCGAGCGGATCGTCTCGATCACCACCCTCGACGGCCGCACGTTCGCCGGCACGATGTTCATCGACGCGACCTACGAGGGGGACCTGATGGCGGCGGCCGGCGTCTCCTTCACGACCGGCCGCGAGGCCAATGCCACCTACGGCGAGACCTTGAACGGTGTGCAGACAAAGCGGGCCGCGTCGCACCAGTTTAAGAACAAGGTCTCCCCCTACGTCGTGCCCGATGATCCGGCCTCCGGCCTGTTGCCGCGGATCCACGCAGGCCCGCCGGGCGAGGAGGGCGAGGGCGACCACCGCATCCAGGCCTACAACTTCCGCCTTTGCATGACCAACGTGCCGGCCAATCGCGTGCCCTTCCCGAAGCCGGCCGGCTACGACCCGCTGCAATACGAACTGCTGCTACGGGATCTCCAGGCCGGCTCCCGGCACGTGTTCGGCAAGTTCGACCCCGCCCCCAACGGCAAGACCGACACCAACAACCACGGCTCCTTCTCCACCGACAACATCGGGATGAACTATGACTATCCCGAGGCCTCCTACGAGCGGCGGCGGGAGATCATCGCGGAGCACGCCGCCTATCAGCAGGGCTATTTCTGGTTTCTGACCCATGATCCACGGGTGCCCGATGACGTGAGGCAGAAGATGGGTCAGTGGGGCCTCGCCAAAGACGAGTTCCTCGACAATGGCCACTGGCCGCACCAGATTTACGTCCGCGAGGCCCGGCGGATGGTGGCCGACTTCGTCATCGCCGAGCCGCATCTCCGCCGCAAGATGCCCACCCCGGACTCGGTCGGCATGGGCTCCTACAACATGGACTCCCATCATGTGCAGCGGTACGTGGCCCACGACAAGGACGGCCGGGCCTATGCCCGCAACGAGGGTGACATCCAGGTTTCGCCCGGTGGTCCCTATCCCGTGAGCTACCGGGCGATCGTGCCCAAGGCGGGGGAATGCGAGAACCTGCTCGTGCCGGTGGCGGTGTCGGCCAGCCACATCGCCTACGGCAGCATCCGGATGGAGCCGGTGTTCATGATCCTGGGCCAGTCGGCGGCCACCGCGGCGGCCCTGGCGATCGACGGCGGAGTGCCGGTGCAGAAGGTGCCCTACGAGCGGCTGCGGGAGCGACTCCTGGCCGACGGCCAGGTGCTCGAGTTCACCCCAGCTCCGCCTTGAGCTGGTCGGCCTGGCGGCGGATCGAGCGGAGCTCGCCGGCGTCCTTACGGGAGAGGTTCTTGAGTTGCATCGTCATCCGCTGGTTTTTGGCGAGCAGCTTTTCGTGCCGGGCGAGGAAGTCCCAGTAGAGGGTCGTGAAGGGGCAGGCCTCGGGGCCCGCTGCTTTCTTGGGATCGTAGCGGCAGCCCCGGCAGGCGTTGCTCATCCGGTCGAGATAGGCCCCGGTCGCGCAGTAGGGCTTGGAGGCCATCACGCCCCCGTCGGCAAACTGGCTCATGCCCAGCGTGTTGGGCAATTCCACCCACTCGACCGCATCGACATACACCGCCAGGTACCAGCGGTGGACCTCCTGGGGCTTGACCCCCAGGAGCATCGCGAACAGCCCCGTCACCATCAGCCGCTGGATGTGGTGGGCGTAGCCATAGTCAAGTGTCTGGCCGATCGCGTCCTTGAGGCAGTTCATCTCTGTCTCGGCCGACCAGTAGAAGGCCGGCAGCGCCGCCTCGGCCCCCAGCGCGTTGCGGTCGAGATACTCAGGCATCAGGTGCCAGTAGATCCCGCGGACATACTCCCGCCAGCCGATCACCTGGCGGATGAAGCCCTCAGCCGCCTCGAGCGGCACTTTTCCCGCCCGCCAGGCCCGCTCGGCTCCGCCGACCACGTCCCGCGGGTCGAGCAGCTTCAGGTTCATCGCCTGCGAGAGCCGCGAATGCCAGAGCCAGGGCTCGCCGGTCCAGATTGCGTCCTGGTAGCGGCCGAAGTTCGCCAGGCGATGGGCGAGAAAGTCGTCGAGGGCGGCGCGAGCGTCGGCGGGCGTCACCGGCCAGTCGAAGTGGTCGAGGCTGCCGGGATGCTTCGCGAATCGTGTGGCCACGAGATCGAGCACGCCCCGCGTCACCCCGTCGGGCTCAAACCGGCGCGGCGCGGGGAGCTTTCCGGGGCCGGTCTTGGGAAAGGCCCCGCGGTTCTCGGCGTCGAAGTTCCACTGCCCCCCGGCCGGCTCGCCGTCATCCATCAAGACGCCAAACTTCGTCCGCAGCGGCCGGTAGAAATACTCGAGCCTAAGCTGCTTGCGTCCCTTGGCATGGGCCACGAACTCATCGACCGTCGTGAAGAAGTGGCGATCGGTGCGGATCTCGAGCGGCAGGCCGGCCGCACGGGCCGCCTGTTCGAGCGCCTGCCGCACCCGCCACTCCCCCGGCTCGACCACGACGAGTTTTTCAGGGGCCCGCTTGGCCTTGCGGGCCGCGGCCAGGCTCGCGGCCAGGGCCGCTGCGAGCGAGGCCGGCTCGCCGGCCCGCGGCTGGGCCGCGAGCTGGGTGTAGTCGACCTCGATCCCCTCGGCCGCGAGCGCCTCGCGGAAGTGCCGCATCGCGGAGAGAAACACGGCGATCCGGGCCTTGTGGGTCCAGACGTGGGTGCTTTCCTCGACCACCTCCGCCATCCAGACCAGGTCGCGGGCCGGGTCGAAGCCGTCGAAGGCCACCCCGCTGCGGTCGAGTTGGTCACCGAGGACGATCACGAGGTTCCGCATCGGTGCCTTTCATGCCGGACGGACCGCCACCGGATGCTGTCCGCTACCAGATGTCAGCCAGCCGCACCCGCAGGCCGCCGGCGAAGGCGGTGAGGGGATCGGTCGGAGGTACGAGCTGGTAGGCACCATCCACGAGACGGAACTGCTCCACCCGCAGGTTTTCCGGGTCGGCGACCCAATACTCGCCGACTCCCAGCCGCTCGTAGAGCTGCTTCTTGAGCGTCATGTCGATGGCCGCGGTCGAGGGGGAGAGAATCTCCACGACGAGATCGGGCGACCCGACGATCTTGGTGTGCGTGATCATCCGCGTGCGGTCCTTGAGCACGACCACGAGATCGGGCTGCACGATGTCGTGATCGGTGAGCTGCACGTCCACCGGGGCATTGAACACGAGCCCGAGGCCGCCCAGCTCCACCTGGGTATAGAGCTGATATTGCAGTCGCTTGGAAACCGTCTGATGGGTGGTGGATGGGGCCGGGGTCATGTAATGATCTCCGTCGATGATCTCGTGCCGCCGTCCGTCGTCCGGGAAACAGCAATACTCGCGATACCCGAGCTTGGCTCGGGGCGGGCGGGCCGGCGTCGATGGAGATGCGTCGGTGGCCATCACGATGCTCCTCAGGGAGACAGCAACTCTGCCGCGGGACCAATAGATGACAGGGCAAAAATGTTCCGAGCCGCAAAGACCGCGGATGAACCAAGAATCCACTGTCTTTCAGATATATACGGAAGTTCAGTTTTTGTCAACGCTCCCGCGCCCCTCCCACCCTCTCCCACCCCCGCGCCGCCCCGGGCTGGGCATGGCTGGCCGTGACTCCCGCGATCGGGTAATCTCCCCGGGGTCCCAGCGGCCCGCTCTGGAGTCAATCCGCCATGAAGCTCGCCCGCAGACTGGTTGTCTGCTGCCTCGTCTCGCTCGCGGTCGGCGGACCGATCGAGCCGATCTTGGCAGCCGAGTTCAACATGGCGGTCACCGCCGCCGGCATTCGTCCGGGGGGTCACGTCTCCGGTCCGCAACTCACTCCGGAGAGCCTGGCCAACCGGGTCGTGCTGCTCGAGTTCTGGGGGCTCAACTGCCCTCCCTGCATCCGCAGCATGCCCTTGCTCGAGGAACTCCACACCACGCTCGGCCCCCACGGCCTGGTCGTGATCGGGGCCCACGCCCAGGGTGGCGCGGCCGAGGAGCTCAAGGGCAAGGTGGCCCAGCTCAACGTCTCGTTCACGATTCTCGACCGGGCGAGCGTCGAGGGGGGCTCCGACTTTCAGGGGAGCCCCCACTGCATGCTCTTCGACCACACGGGCACGTGCGTCTACCGGGGCTCGCCCTTCAACGCCCAAGATGCCGTGGTGGCGGCCGTGAAGGCCGCTCCCGGCTCGATCCTCGAGGGCCACACACTCGTCAAGCTCCCGGAGTTCAACGCGCTCTTGCGGGATGAATCACAGTTCGCCACGGTGCTGAAGAAGGCCCGCGGCCTGACGTCCAGCGGCGACGCCGAGATGGCCGAGGAGGCGAAGTTCGTCGTCGAGAAGATCGAGGCCTACGGCCAACGGCTGCTCGCCGAGGCCCGGTCAGGCAAGGAGGCGGATCCGGCCCGAGCGGCGGAAAACGTGCAGCGGTGCGTGGTCCTGTTCAAGGGCAGCGAGATCGGCACCGAGGCGGCGAAGCTCAACGGCGAATGGAAGAAGGACAGAAAGTTCCAGGCGTCCGTCAAGGCCGGCCAGCAACTCGCGAAGCTCGAGCGGATGCGGGACTACATCTTTGAGCAAATGGAAGTCGATGCCGACGCGACGCTCACCGCGGAGCAGGCGGCCAAGATCCCGGCCGCGATGAGGAGCCAGATCCGCTCGGTGGCCCAGGGCATCGGCAAGGCCTGCCCGGAATCCGCGCTCGCCGAGAAGGCCGCGGCGATCGCCGCCGAGCTGGCCGCGACGCGTTGAATCGGCCGGCTACTTGCAATTCTATTGCACAACAGGTATGCTCTGGGGACGGTGTTCCCGCCCTCGGAGCTTCTGCCATGGCCGATCGTCGCCCTGCCGATTCCCGTCTTCCCGTCACGGTCCTGTCCGGCTTCCTCGGGGCGGGCAAGACGACGCTCCTGAACCACGTGCTCGCCAACCGCGAGGGCCTTCGGGTGGCCGTGATTGTCAACGACATGAGCGAGGTGAATATCGACGCCCAGCTCGTGGCGGGCGGCCCGCGGGGGGCGGCCGTGCCCCGGCTCTCCCGCACCGAGGAGAAGCTCGTCGAGATGTCCAACGGCTGCATCTGCTGCACGCTCCGGGAGGATCTCCTCGAGGAGGTGGCCGAGCTCGCCCGGGCGGGCCGGTTCGATTACCTGCTCGTCGAGAGCACCGGGATCTCCGAGCCGCTGCCCGTGGCCGAGACCTTCACCTTCACCGACGAACAGGGTGCGAGCCTCTCGACCCTGGCCCGGCTCGACACGCTCGTCACCGTCGTAGACGCCAAGAACTTCATTACGGACTACTGCTCCCGCGACGAGCTTCGCGACCGGGGCATCGGCCTCGACGAGGAGGACGCCCGCGACATCGTCCAGCTGCTCGTCGATCAGGTCGAGTTCGCCAACGTGATCGTGATCTCGAAGGCCGATCTGGTCACGGCCGACGACCTGGCCTACCTGCGGGCGATCCTCGCCACGCTCAATCCCCCGGCCCGGATCATCGAGGCCGGTCACGGCCAGGTGTCGCTGGGCGAGGTGCTCGACACGGGCCTGTTCGACATGGCGCAGGCCGCCAGCCACCCTGGCTGGCTGGCCGAGGCCCCTGGCACCCACGTGCCTGAGACCGAGGAATACGGAATCTCGAGCGTGGCCTTCCGCTCCCGGCGGCCGTTGCATCCCGGGCGGTTCTGGGAGTTGATCACCGGGCCGGCCTTCAAGGGGGTGATTCGCTCGAAGGGCTTTCTCTGGCTGGCCACGCGGCCCGACTGGGCGGGCGTCTGGTCAAGTGCCGGGGTCGTGTCGGGCCTCGAGCCGGGCGGCCTCTGGCTGGCGAGCGCCGCCGAAGAGGAGTGGCCGGCCGAGCTCGACCTCGACGAGATCGAGGCGATCTGGGAGGAGCCCTGGGGCGATCGCCGGCAGGAGCTTGTCGTCATCGGGGCCAACCTGGCCGCCGATCTCCTCGACCAGCTCGAGCAGTGCTGCCTCTCCGATGCCGAGATCGACCTCGGCCCCGAGGCCTGGGTGGAGTTCGAAGACCCGTTCCCCGCCTGGCGGATCGCCACGGCCGGTTCCGAAGACGGGGCCGAGCCGGCCGTTGACGACGACGACACGCTCATCGACTGACCGGCGTGGGCCGCTCGACCCCGCGGCCGGTCGGCCGGCGGGCGTCGCTCAGCGCCGCTGATCGCGGCGAAAGCGGATTGCCTGGCGTTCGGCCTCTTGCCAGCGGCCGGCTTCGGCCAGGGCGATGATGGCCTGGTAGCAGGCGTATTCCTCCGGGCCGATGATGCCGGCGGCATGGTCGCGGTCGATGTGTGCCTTGGCCCGGGCCAGCCGGTCGGGGTTCTTGGTGTTGGCCGCGGTTCGGAGGGCGGCAGAGTAGCGGCGGTTGGCAAACTCGATCGCCGGAGCCCGCGGCCCGCAGCCGCCGAGCAACAGGCCGAGCGCTGCGGCCGTGGCAGCCAACCAGGCCCGGGGCCAGGGTTGGCCCGCCCAACCCGGCCTCGAACGGGCGAGCGGTTCAGGTTCAGTAGGCATCGCCGGGAATCGCCTCGCCGCCGTTGATGCTCGAGAGGGCCGCCCAGACATCCTGGTCGATCATCTCGGAGATGAACCGCACGGCCCCGTCGCCCAGGGTCACGTTGCAGCCACCCGAGTGGTCGGAATACATCTGGCAGACGTGGGCCACCGGGTCGTTGGGGGGATGGATCACTTCGTCCTCACCGTCGGCCGGGCCACTGTGGACGAGCAGGAGCGTGGCTGCCCCGTCGGGCTCGCTGCCGGCCATCATCATGAAGGCCTCGCTGGGGTGGCTGGCAGCACCCGGAATCGTTCCGGCCCAGGCCTTCTCCGAGAGCCGCTGGGAATGTTCACCCAGGAAGACCGTCTTTGACATGCCATCGCTGATTCGGCCCACCTTCAGCCAACTGTTGCGGTACAGCGGGCCGTTGGCATGCCCTTCCCAGGAGTCGAGCGATTCGGCCCAGGGCTCGTCGTGGCCGGCATTGCCGACGTAGTTCGAGCGGCCGAGCAGGGCTCCGGAGGGATGCCGCCCGCCCCCTTCGGTGCGGACCTCGAACGGCCCGGACGGGCCGCCGTCGGACGGGCAGCGAAAGATCGAGAGCGGGGCCGAGACGATCGGCTGGTTCACGGGGGCCGCAATCCCCAGCCCCACAGCGGGGTCGTAGCGTTCGACGAGGGCCGTCTCCTCGAGGTAGGGGGCGATGAGCATGCCCCAGCCGGTGCCGGGCGGCCGGTCGCCGGAGGAGGCGTCGCGGGGCAGGCGAGTCGGCTCGCTGACGTAGCCGGCCGGCAGCCGCCGCTTTGTTGACTCATGCACCAGGATCGCCAGGCCGAGCTGGCGAAGATTGAGCCCGCAGCCGGTCCGCCGGGCAGCCTCCCGGGCTCCCTGCACCGCCGGCAGGAGGAGGCCGATGAGCGTGGCGATGATCGCGATCACGACAAGCAGTTCTACGAGCGAAAAAGCCCGCCGCGAGACAGGGGAAATCATTTTTGGCATCCCAAACATAAAGTTTTGAGCAATCAAAAACAGGGTAGAGCCTCGAATCGGCCGGGTCAAGGGGCTTGCAACGGCCGGCCGGGCGAAGCATCCTCAGATCAGTTCACAAGGCACGACGCCGCAGGCAGGAAGGGCATCCTCCGGCCGGCTTTGCCGTGGCGGGGGGGCGATCCGGTTCAGGCACGATTGGGTCGCCGCAGCCCGCTCCATGTTTTCAGGAGACGCCAGGCCATGCCTCCCCATGCCCATCCAGACCGCCTTCGTCACCGGAGCCTCCGGCTTCATCGGTGGCCACCTCGTTGACACGCTTCTCGACCGGGGCTGCGAGGTCCGCTGCCTGGTCCGTCCCGCCACCTCCGGCGAGCAGCTTCGCCGGCCGGGCATCGTCCGGATCGACGGCACACTCGCCGATCCCGACAGCTACCGGGAGGCAGTCGCCGGCTGCGACGCCGTCTTCCACCTGGCAGGCGTCGTCTCGGCGGCCCTGCCGGTGGCCATGCTGCGGACCAATGGCGGCGGCACCCGGCGGCTGGCCGACACCTGCGCGGCCCTGCCGGCCCCTCCCCGACTGGTCTATGTCTCGAGCCTGGCCGCTGCCGGGCCGCCACCCGCCGAGCGGGCGTTTCGGGATGAGGCTGACCCGCCCGCACCGGTGTCGGTCTACGGCCGCAGCAAGCGGGATGGCGAACTGGCCCTCGAGCGGCGGGCCGGGCGGCTGCCGGTGACGATCGTGCGGCCGGGCGTCGTCTACGGCGCCGGCGATGCCCAGGGAGCGCAGATCTTTCGGGCCATCCGCCGGACGGGGCTGCACTTCGTGGTCGGATTTCGCACGCCCCCTTTGTCGCTGGTGCACGTTGAGGATCTGGTGACGTTGCTCGTGGCCGCCGCAGACCGCGGGGAGAGGCTCGCCGCCCCGAACGGTGCTGCCGACGCCGGTGGCTCCCGCGGCTACTACCTGGCCTGTGACGACCGGGAGCATCCCACCTATTGGCAGTTCGGCCGGCGGGTGGCCGCAGCGCTCGGCTGCGGGGTGGTGGTCTGGCCGCTCTGGCGGTGGGTGGGCCGCTCGGTGGGCGGGGCGGCCGAACTGGCCGGCCGGCTCAACGGCCGGCCCGGCGCCTTGAGCCGCGACAAGATCCGCGAGGCCACCGTGGCCAGCTGGGCCTGCTCCGCGGCCAAGGCCCGCGACCAGTTGGGCTTCCGCCCAACGCTCCCGCTCGATGCCCGGCTCCGCCAGACCGCCGAGTGGTTCAGCGAACAGGGCTGGCTGTAGGGGGCCAGGCCTGCCGTCAGTCTTCGGGCCTGCGAGCCACCGGCGAGACCTCGTCGAGCCGAAATTCCTTGCGGCTGAGCGCCTCGTAGTGATGGCCGATGTCGATCTGGGCGCCCTCGAACACGCGGTTGCCCTGGCCGTCGAGGCGGGCGTTCATGGTCGCCTTCTTGCCGCTCCGGCAGATCGTCTTGATCTCGACGATGTTGTCGGCCCAGGCCAGCAGATACTTGCTGCCCTCGAAGGGTTCACCTCGGAAGTCGGTCCGAATCCCGTAGCAGAGCACCGGGATCGAGAGCCGATCGCAGACGAGGGTCAACTGGAGGACCTGGTGCGGGGAGAGAAACTGGGCCTCGTCGATGAGCAGGCAGTGGACCGGCCCGGCCTGCTGCCGCTCCCGGGCGGCGGCGAAGAAATCGTAGTTGGCGTCGAAGGCGATCGCATCGGCCGAGATTCCGATCCGAGAGTGAATCCGGGGTTCGCCGACCCGCGTGTCGATTACGGGCGTGTAGAGGAGGGCCTCCATGCCGCGTTCCCGGTAGTTGTGGGCCGACTGCAAAAGCGTCGTGCTCTTACCGGCGTTCATCGCGGAGTAATAGAAATAGAGCTGGGCCATGGTGGTTCAACGCCTCGGCCTGCTTGGGTTCCGGCGGGCCGGGATCGGGATGCCCAGGGCCTGCAGTTGCCGCTCCGCCTGCGCGGCCCAGCCCCGGTTGGCCGCGGGGCTCGCGGGACTGGGGTGGAGAATCGTGCCGATCGCGAGATCATAACCGCCCAGGGCCGCGCTGGCCCGGCCGGTGGCGAAGGCCCCCACGCCGACGATCCGCCGGGGACCGCACCAGGCCACCAGCCGGCGGAGCGCCTCGTCGCAGAGCCTGAAGAGCGGCTCGCGTTCTTCCTCCGGCAGCTTGTCGGGGGTCCGGTTGCGGCCCGAGGCCTCCATGAACACCAGCGGGCAGTAGTTGGTCACGAAGAAGCTTTGGCTGAAGCGGTGGGGCGTGCGGTAGCGGTCGCGGGCCCAGCCCCAGAGCCGCCGCCCGCTCACCTCGCTCCGCCGGCAGGCGAAGCCCTCGATCGGCCGCTTGGGATGCACTTCCGGCGGCTGCTCGACCCGCTCCTCGATCCCGAGAAAGTCGCGGACGAGTTCCACCTCGCCAAAGGGCACGCCCGTCTGGGCCATGCCCCAGGGGCCGGGGTTCATGCCGACCAAGATCGTCTCCACGCCCTGCCGGGCGTACCGCGCGAGGTAGGCCTCATGGGGCCGGCGGGCATACTCGAGCGGGTTGTAGACGCAGGCCGTAGGCGGGCCGAACCAGAGCCGCTGCACGCCCCGGGCCAGCCAGCGGGAGATCGCGATCGGGTTCCTGGCCGCCGGCGTCATGCCGGAAGGATAGCGGAAACGGCGATCCAGCTCGTGTCAGGGCAGGCCGGAGCTCAGCAACGCCGACCGTTCTCCCCGGTCGCTCCGCCGGGAAGGGTCTACGATGCCGGGTGGTTTCTGAGTTGTGACGATCCCAGGGTTCTCCCCACGCATCATCGTGAACGAGCCAGCCAGCCCAGCGGTCAAGAGCGGTGACACAGTGGCGGTGACCGGAGCGACCGGCTACGTCGGGGGGCGGCTCGTGCCGGCCCTTCTCGATTCGGGATACCGGGTTCGCTGCCTGGTGCGGGAGCCGCGGAAACTCGACGCCCGGCCCTGGCGGCACCACTCGAACGTCGAGGTGATAGCCGTCGATGTCGCTGACACGGCGGCTGTCACCGAGGCCCTGCGGGGCTGCCGAGCGGCCTATTATCTCGTGCATTCGATGGTGGCTTCCGGCGGCACCTATGCGGATCGCGACCGCGAACTCGCCGCCAGTTTCGCCGCAGCCGCCCGGGCTGCCGGCCTCGCGCGGATCCTCTATCTGGGCGGCCTCGGTGAGATGGGGCCGGACCTCAGCGAACACCTCCGTTCACGGCGGCAGGTCGAGCAGGTCCTCGCCTCCTGCGGAGTGCCGGTGACCACCTTTCGGGCGGCGATGATCATCGGCGCCGGCTCGGCGTCGTTTGAGATCCTCCGCTATCTGGTCGAGCGACTCCCGATCATGGTGACGCCCAGATGGGTCACCACCGAGTGCCAGCCGGTGGCCATTGCCGACGTGCTGCACTGGCTGGTCCGCTGCCTCGAGGTGCCTGCGACCGCCGGCAAGACGCTGGAGATCGGCGGACCCGATGTGATGCCCTACCGGGAGTTGATGCGGATCATGGCCGAAGAGCTCGGCCTTCGCCGCCGGATCATCCTGCCGGTGCCCGTGTTGACGCCGCGGCTGAGTTCGCTGTGGATCAACCTCGTGACCCCGGTTTCCTACCGGATCGCCCGCCCGCTGGCGGAGGGGCTCAAGAACCGCGTGGTCGTCACCGACGACACGACCCAGCGGCTGATGCCGCACGAGGCTCTGGGCGTTCGCGAGGCGATCCATCGGGCGAAGGTCAAGATTGACCGGCATGCGGTCGAGACCCACTGGAGCGTGGCAGGGCCCGTCCCCGGAGATCCAGCCTGGGCGGGCGGCACCGTCTTCACCGACAAGCGGGTCGTCGATATCGAAACCGATCCGGCGAGTGTCTACGCGGCGGTCTGCCGAATCGGAGGCGGCAATGGCTGGTATGCCGGCGACGTGCTCTGGAGGTTGCGTGGCTGGCTCGACAAGCTCGTGGGCGGGCCGGGGCTGCGGCGCGGGCGACGGCACCCGGAGACGGTGGAGTTCGGTGAAGCACTCGACTTCTGGCGGGTGGTGGGCATCGACCGCGACCGGTCGCTTTCCCTGAGGGCGGAGATGAAGCTGCCAGGCGAGGCCCAGCTCGACTTCGCCATCGAGGAGATCGACCCTCGTGCAAGCCCGCCCCTGACCCGGCTGGTCATGACGGCCCGCTTTCGGCCCAGAGGCCTGGCGGGCCTCCTCTATTGGTACGCCGTCGTGCCGCTGCACGAACTCGTCTTCGGCGGCATGCTCCGCGGAATCCAGAAGACGGCCGAAGCCATGTATCGCTCGTCACTTCCGGCTCCTGGCGGACCCCAGCCGCAGGAGCCTGCTCCCGGCTATGGCCGCGCGCGGCTCTGGCTCGGGATCAGCGGTGTGGGCACGATCGTCGTGCTGGCCACCCTCGGGCTGATCCTCGGGCTCCCGGCCCGCTTGCTACCGGCGGCGGGCGGGTCGCTCGGGGGCGAGATGGCGGGGCTGGCAGGCTTCGTGCTCGCCTACGCAGCCGTGCATCTGCCCTTCGATCTCTTCGGCGGCTACTTCCTGCCGAAGTGGTATCAGCGGCGGCATCCGCCGCTGGGGCTGTTCCTGGGCCGGCTCGCCCGGGGGGTCGGCGTTCACGCCCTCCTGATGATCGCGGCAGCGACCGCGCTGTTGCTTGCGAGCCGGGCGGGAGGAGCGCTTGGTTTCATCACGGCGGCCGTGGGGCTGGTGCTGGCCCTGCTGGGAGGCCGGATCGGCCTGGCGGCCGCCATGGCTCGGCTCGAGCTCACGCCGAGCCTGCCCAGCTCGATCGACGAGCCACTGGTCGACAACGAGCCGGCTCCGACGACGCTGCCGATTTACATGGGCGAATCAGACGACGAGGGTTTCACCGGTGCTGTGGTCGGGGTAGTCCGGCCGCGCTTCCACCTGCTGCCCATGCGGTGGCACGAGGCTCTCGATCCCGAGGCCTTCACGGTGGCGGTGCGGCGGAGGCAGTTGGCGGTGCAAACGGGGGAATGGTGGCGGGGACGAGTGCTCGCCGTCGGCTTCACGCTTCTCGGCGCCGCCCTGGCGGCGTTTGTCATCGGGGATCGCCGTCTGGCCACGGCCGAGGGAATCGTGAGCGCCAGCCTCCTGTTCACGCTCTGGTCGTTTCTGGGGCTGCTCACGCTCCCCACACCCAGCCGGCGGGGCGTGGCCGAGGTGGACCAAACCCTGCTGGCGGCGGGCTGCCGCCGCGAGTCGCTGGCCCGAACCATCGCCTTGCTCGACGACCTCCAAGACCGCGAACGGCAGCGGGGCTCGTTCGTCGAGGTGATTTTTCACCCCATCCCCAGCGTCGAGTCACGGCTCCGTGGCCCCCGGGCCGCCGGCGTCACGGGCTTCTGGGATGCTGCTCGCTCGGCGGTCTATCTGAGCGTCGCCGGTCTCGGCCTCTTGGGTCGTGCGGTGCACTGCAATTGCGGCCGCCCGTCCCTGTGGGCGTTTCTCCCGATCGACTGAACCCGCGGGCGGCCGCCAACGGGTCTCAGCCGAGACGGGAGATGCCAGGAGTCATCATCCGGACCAGAGGGTTTGGCCGGGGCGACAGCTCCAGGGCGACGAGCCGGGCAAGACTGAGTCGGACCGGGATCCTGCATTGCTGCAGCATGCCAAGCACCGGCATCAGAGAGCCTGCCGAGCGCCGCAGGGCCCAGGCCGTTTTCAGCTGGGAGGCAATGAAAACGACTCCGGAATCAGCTGCTTCGATCACGACCGGGCGACCATCGAGGCTCCCTGTGAGCCGCCCGGCCACGATCAGTTTGGGGACGTACCCGTGTCCCGGGTGCGAATTTTCATCGTCCCGTGCAGAACCCATTCGGCATGCGTCGCGGATGGCCCGGTGCCGCTGGGAATCTTGATGTGCATGTTGTCGAACTCGTACGTGATCTCGGCACGACGGCCGGTGAGATTGTCGTACAGCCCGATCAAAAGTTCGGGCCATGTATTCGTCTGCTGATCAGCCATGGAAATACTCCTCGAAGAAAGCGAACACGACTCCATACCATAGACGAGGGGGTTCAGATGGCCAGTCGAGAGTTGGCAGGCCAAGGCCCGCGGAATGTCAACCCGCGGTCCGCCGGCGAGGGAGTCCGGTCCGCCGAGGCGGCCACCGCCGTCCCTGGCAAACCTCGGCTTGCCCCGCAATGGAGTGTCGCTGGTCGGGGCGACGCCCCGGGGGCTGGCGGCCTCTGCCCTCGGCCGAGTCCCCCCGGCATCAGGCCCCGCCGCCGCCGGGGAGGGCGAGGATCCCGGCCAGCTCCGCGAGGGCGGCCCGGGATTCGGCGAGCAGCTCGGGGTCGGCCAGGTCGGCGACCGTGAGCCGGTCGCGGTAGTGCCGCCTGACCCAGGCCTCGAGGTCGGCGAGGAGCCCGGGCGTGACGAGCACGCCGGGGTGGACGGCCGCCAGCTCGTCGGCCGTGAGCACCACCCGCAGCCGCAGGCAGGCCGGGCCGCCGCCGTTTTTCATGCTCTGGCGGACGGCGACCGGATGGACCGCGACGACGGGGTTGTCGCCGGCCAGGAGCCGGTCGAGCCAGCGGCTCGGGGCCGGGTGCTCGGGGCACTCAGCCGGGCAGATGACCGCCATCCCGCCGCTCGGCAGCGTGACCAGCTGGCTATTGAAGAGGTAGGTCGCCACCGCCACCTCGAGCGGCACCTCATTGGCCGGCACC
>CAYRNG010000183.1:0-7532 GCA_964425395.1 uncultured Candidatus Kuenenia sp.
CGGCAGGATCCGCAGCTGCGTGTCCATCGGCGGGGCATCGACAATCTTGCCCGGATTGAAGATTCCCTCCGGGTCGAAGGCCCGCTTGATCCGGCAGAAGAGGTCGTAGCACGCGTCGCCCACCATCGCCCGGACGAACTCGCCCCGCAGCCGGCCGTCGCCATGCTCGCCCGAGAGGCTGCCGCGATACTTCTTGACGAGCGCCGCCACGTCGCTGGCCACCTCGCGAAACATCACCAGGCCGGCCGGCGAGCGGAGGTCGAAGAGCGGCCGGAGGTGCAGCTCGCCCGCCCCGGCGTGGGCGTAGTGGACGCAGTCGATGCCGAATTTGTCGGCCAACAGCCGATCGAACTCGGCGATGTAGGCCGGCAGGTCGGCCACGGCCACGGCCGTGTCTTCGACGATCTCGCGGGGCTTCTTGTCGCCCGGCAGATTGTTGATCAGCCCCTGCCCCGCGCGGCGGAGCTCCCAGACCTTGGCCGCCTCGTCCCCCGTCAGGACCGGATAGGCATAGCCCAGGCCGGCCGCCTCCAGTTCCGCCGCGACGCCGCGAAGCTTGGCGGCGAGCGCCGCCCCGTCGGCGTCCCGCATCTCGACCACGAGCACCGCCCCGGGATCGCCCACCACGAAGGAGCGATTCCGGGCCTGCTCGAGATTGTCCTTGGTGCAGGAGAGGATCTTGTCGTCGATGAGTTCGCAGCCGCTGGCCTGGGCGGCGGGATCGCGGTCGGGCCGCATCACGACGAGCGTGGCCCGGAGGGCCTCGTCCACGCTCCGGCAGTGCACGCAGACGAGGCCGCCCGGCGGCGGCAGCGGGATCAGATTCAGCTCGTACTCGACGCCGAAGAAGAGCGTCCCTTCGGAGCCGGCCAGGAGCTTGCAGAAGTTGAAGGGCTTGTCGCTCGTCGGGTCGAGGGGGGCGGCATCCATCAGGGCGTCGAGGGCGTAGCCGGTGTTGCGGCGGGTGACCTCCGGCCGCGGAAACGACTCGCGGACGAGACGCCGGGTGGCCTCGTCGGCCAGCATCCCGCGGACGGTCCGGTAGAGCCGGGTCTCGAGCGAGTCGGGACCGGCACACGTGGCGGCGAAGGCGGCCGCGTCGAGCGGACCGAACGTCGCCTCGCTGCCGTCGGCCAGGAAGCCGCGGGCGGAGATGAGGTGGTCGCGGGTCGTGCCCCAGGCGATCGAGTTTGAGCCGCAGGAGTTGTTGCCCACCATCCCGCCGATCATGGCCCAGGCGGCGGTCGAGGTCTCGGGGGCGAAGAACAGCCCGTGAGGGGCGAGAAACCGGTTCAAGTCGTTGCGGACCACGCCCGGCTGGACGCGGACTTTGGCGTTGGCGACGTCGAGCGACACGATCCGGTTCAGGTGCCGGCCGGCATCGACGACGATCCCGCCCCCCACCACCTGGCCGGCCAGCGACGTGCCCGCCGCCCGGGGCACGAGCGGCAGGCGGTGGGCGGCGGCGAACCGGATGAGCCTGCCGACATCGGCCTCGGTCTTGGGCAAGGCCACCGCCAGGGGCCGCTCCTGATACTCCGAGGCGTCGGTCGAGTAGATCGCACGCGCCACGTCGTCGAGCCGCAGTTCCCCCTCGAGCTGCTCGGCAAGCTCCGCCCAAGCGGCGGCAGAGACGGCGGCGGCGGGCGGGCTCATCGAGATCATGCGGTCTTTCGGCCGGCCAGGCATCCGGCTGTCATTCGAAAAGGATACCGGCCAGCCAGCCGCGCGGATGGTAAAACTCTTTCGCCCTTCGCCCGGCCGAATCGCCCTTGTCTGGAACAATTCTCAGATGAACACCCCCGCCTCCCACGACATCCTGATGCGGCCCTCCGCCCAGGGGACCTGACCGAGTCCGAGCCGAGTCCCGAGTCTGGGCTGGCCGGCCGCGACAACCGGGGATCTTCGCCGTTCCAGACCGGGGTGAAAATAATTCCCGGCCCCTGCGCATCGTTTCGATTGAGGGCCGGCTTGGAGGAGCCCGCGGTGACAGCTTCCGGTGGCGAGCAACCTGCCGGGTCCCCGCGGCTCGAGGCCGACCAGATCCTCGGCATCTACGAGCGATGGCACCACGACTTGCGACGCTTCCTGCTGGCGACCTGCGGCGATGCCGAACTGGCCGAAGAGCTGCTTCAGGCCACCTTCAGCCGGCTGGTCGAGGTGGGGCAGACGGCCCGACCGGAAAGCATCCGCGGCTGGCTGTTCAAGGTGGCCCACAACGAGCTGCGGCTCTGGCGCCGCCGGTCGGCGACCCATGCCCGCTGGCTGGGCGGCCGGCCGCAGGGCCCCGCTGCCCCGGCCGTGCCCTGGGAGGAGGCGATCCGGGGCGAAGAGGCGGCCGCTGTGCGGCGGGCGCTGGCCGATCTGCCCCCCGAGCAGCGACAGGTGGTGGAGGCCCGGATCCAGCACGGCCAGACATTTGCGGCGATCGCGGCCGAACTGGGCCTGCCCCTGGGCACGGTGTTGACAAGGATGCGGCTGGCCCTCGCCAAGCTCCGCCGGTCGCTCGCCGAGGAGGCATCAGGTGCATGACATGAATGACTCACCCGCTGACCTGACTGCAGACCTGCCCACCGACCTCGACTGGCTGGCCGAGCGGTTCGTGCTCGGCGAACTGCCGCCTCTCGAGGAGGAGGCGGTGGCCAGCCGCCTCTCCGACAACGACGCCCTCGCCGCGGCCGTGGCCCGGGCCAGCCGGCTGGTGACGGTGGTGCGGGCGGCGCTCGTGGCTTCCCCTGAAGCTGAGCCCGCTTCGCGGCCGAGGCATGGCCGTCTGCCGAGCCGCTGGCTGCTGGTGGCGACCGGAGCGACCGCCGCTGCCGTGGCCTGGCTCGCCTGGCAAACTCAGCCGCCCCGCCCGATCGGAACGCCGACCGGGGCCAGTTCGGCCACGCTCGTCGCGGTCTGGCGGGCAGCCGACGACACGACTGGGTCTGACAGCGGGTCGTCGGTCGATGACGGGGGCCCGGACGAAGCCGACACCGTGCCCGACTGGATGCTGGCCGCGGTGAGCCTCGATGCGGCGGACGGTGACCTCGAGGTCCGGGAGAACTAAGCCATGCCACCCCTTGCCGCTTGCCGCAGAGCCCGCGCCGCCAGCCTGCTCGCCGCCAGCCTGCTCACCCTCGGGGCCCTGCCTGTGGTGGCCGCCGAGCCGATCTCGGTCCAGCCGCCAGCCGCCCGAGCGGCTGGCCCCGCCGCCGCTCCCGACCAGGATCGGCAGGCCGCGGCGGCCCTTGCCTTCGCCGCCGAGCACCATCCTGAGCTCGTGCCCCTGCTCGAGCGGCTCCGCCGCGAGGCGGCCGCTGAGTTTTCAGCAGCCATTGCCGATCTCGATAGGACGCGAGAGCGGATCGCCCGGCTGGGCAACCGGCAGCCCGAGAAGCAGGCGGCGGCGCTTGCCGACTGGAAGCTCTCCTCGCGAATCCGCCTGGCCCTGGCCCGGCTGGCCACCAATCCGTCGGCCGAGGCCGAGGTCGAACTGCGGGAGCTCGTGGCCGCCCGGGCCCGCACGCGAATGGCGGCGGCCCGGGCCGAGCGGGAGCGAACGGCCGCCCGGCTCGAGAAGCTCACCGCCGATCTCGCCGACTTCGATCGCGACCCCGAGGCCGCGATCGACCGCGAGGTGGCGGCGATCCGGGCCAAGGCGGCCCGCGGCGGCAAGCGAGACAAGTCCCCGTGAACCTTGCCGAGCGGAGCTTCGCGATGCGCATTCAGACATTGCTGCCGGTGCTCTCGATCCTGGCCGCTGCCACCGCGGCCGGGGCTGACGGGATCGTGCCGCCGATCGACGAGCGGTTCGCGGCCCGGCTCACCGCCGCGGCCGCGGAGCCCGCCGGTGTCATCACGGAGCCCGCCGGTGTCATCACGGAGCCCGACTTCCGGCGGCACGTCGTGCCCCTGCTCGGCCGGCTGGGCTGCAACGGCCGGGCCTGCCATGGGTCGTTCCAGGGGCAGGGGGGTTTCGTGCTCTCGCTGTTTGGCTACGACTTCCAGGCCGACCACGCCAACCTGACCGGCGGCGCCGAGCCGCGGACGAATCTCGCCGAGCCCGCCCGCAGCCTGTTCATCGCCAAGCCGCTGGGGGATGAGGATCACGAAGGAGGCCAACGGTTCGCCCGCGGCTCCTGGCAGCACCGGGTGCTGCTCGAGTGGGTCGCAGCCGGGGCCGAGCCGGCCGCCGACGACGGGCCGGCCTTCGAGCGGCTCGAGGTCGAGCCCGCGGACTTCCTTGCGAGGGGCCGGGGCGACACCCGCCAGTTGCGGGCCATCGCCGTCTGGAGCGACGGCACCCGGGAAGACGTCACGCCCCTGTGCCGCTTCCAGTCGAACGACGACGAGGTGGCCACGATCGACGAGGCGGGCCTGGTCACCGCCGCGGGGCCAGGCGACACCCACGTGGTCGCCTTCTATGACAACGGCGTGGTGCCGGTGCCGGTCTTGTTTCCGGTCTCGCCTCTGACCGGCTCCGCCTACCCGCCCGTGCCCACGCCGACCCGGATCGACGAGCTCGTGGTGGGCAAGCTCAAGGCCCTGGGCATCGTGCCCGCCGAGACCTGCTCCGACGCCGACTTTCTCCGCCGCGTGTCGCTCGACCTGGCCGGCACGCTCCCCACGGCCGCCGAGGTGGAGGCCTTCCTGGCCGACTCCGACCCGGGCAAGCGCGAGAAGAAGATCGACGAGCTGCTCGCCGCGCCGGCCTACGCTGCCTGGTGGGCGACCACGTTCTGCGACTGGACGGGCAACAACGAGCAGCGAAACCAAAACAACGGCCCCGACCGCCGGCCCGTGGCCACCGCCGCCTGGTACGAATGGCTGCGGAGCCGGATCGCCGCCAACCTGCCCTACGACGAGATCGTGGCCGGGATCGTGCTGGCCCGCAGCCGGCTCGACGGCGAGTCGCATGCAGACTATTTCGAGCGAATGAGCGGCTACCAGCACGACGGCTTTGCCCAGGCCTTCGCCGAGCAGCCCTACCTCCCCTACTTCTGGAGCCGGCGAAACTTCCAGACGCCCCAGGAGCGGGCCCTCGGCTTCGCCTACACCTTCCTGGGCGTGCGGATCCAGTGCGCCGAGTGTCACAAGCACCCCTTCGACCAGTGGACGAAGGACGACTTCGCCCGCTTTCAGAACTTCTTCACGCGGGTCCGGCACGGCGACTCGCCCGAGGGCCGGCAGGAGGCGCTGGCCCTGCTCGAGGTGCTGGGTATCGATCACCGCCTGCCGAGAAACGACCGCGACAAGCTGCTCGCCAAGCATCTGGCCCAGGGCCGCACCGTGCCCTATTTCGAGACCTTCGTGGTGCCGCCGCCCCGGCCGGCGGCGGCACGTGCGGGCAAGGAAAATGACCGCCCGCGGCCCCGCCGGGAGCAGCTCGTGGTCGGCCGCACGGCCACCGTCTTGGGGGGCGACGAGCACCGGATCGATGAGCTCGACGATCCCCGGGAGGTGCTCATGGATTGGATGCGGGCGGATGACAACCCCTACTTCGCCCGGGCGATCGTCAACCGTGTCTGGGCCTCGTACTTCAACGTCGGGATCGTCGAGCCGCCGGATGACCTGAGCCTGGCCAATCCGCCGAGCAACGCGGCCCTGCTCGACCACCTGACCGGCGAGTTCCGCCGCCGGGGCTACGACCTCAAGTGGCTGCATCGCGAGATCGTGACCAGCCGCACCTACCAGGCCGGCTGGCAGACCAACGACACCAACCGGCTCGACGAGCGAAACTTCTCCCGGGCCGTGCCGCGGCGGATCCCGGCCGAGGTGGCCCTCGACGCGATCCGGATGGCCACCGCCAGCGACGCCGAGGCCTCCCGGCTGGCCGCCTCCGCCAAGGGCCGGGCCGTGGCCGACGCGACTTCCGCCGGCTGGGGCCAGTCGGGCAAGTACGCCCTGGCGGTGTTCGGCCGCTCGACCCGGGAGAGCAACTGCGACTGCGACCGGTCTCTGGAGCCGAGCCTCCTCCAGACGGTGTTCCTGAGGAACGACCGCGACATGCTCGCCCAAATCGAACGCAAGGGGGGCTGGCTGGACCAGGTGGCCGCCTCCCAGCCGACCAAGCCGAACAAGCAGGCCCAGCCGACCGAGGCCGACGTGCCGGCCATCGTGCGGGCGGCCTACCTGCGAACGCTCTCGCGGCCGCCAGAGCCCGCCGAGGCGGCCCGGGCGGCCGCCTACTTTGCCGAGGCGGCGAGCGTCCGCGAGGCGGCTCGCGACCTCCTCTGGGCGCTCTTGAACACCAAAGAATTCCTGGTCAACCACTGAGGTTATTCCGAAAATCCAACCGGGTGCGAGGGGTAGCCCATGCCAATCGAGCGGCGTAGGAAACCGAGCGCATCCCGGATGGCGAAGTGAGGTTTCCTTCGAGTGAGCGGAGGGCAGGATGCCCATAGCGAACGTCCGGCGAGATGGCATGGGCTACCCCGGATCACTGTGAAGTCGGCAGTTTCCATCCTGAAAGGACGGCGGACCATGGCGATGCATCGAACCTGCGACGGCGTGCGCCGGCGTGACATCCTTCGCGTCGGGGCTCTGGGTGGCACGGCGGTGACCCTGGCCAACCACCTGGCCTGGGCCGGGGAGACGGCCGCGGCCGCGCCGGCCAAGGCCGCGATCTTCGTGAACCTCGGCGGCGGCCCCTCGCACCTCGACACCTTCGACCTCAAGCCCGACGCACCGGCCGAAGTCCGCGGCGAGTTCAAGCCGATCGCCACGAACGTGGCCGGCATCCGGATCAGCGAGCACCTGCCGAAGCTCGCCGCCTGTGCCGACCGCTACGCGATCCTGCGGGGCGTGTCGCACACCCTGGCCGCCCACGAGCTCGGCAGCAGCTATGTCCATACCGGCAACCGACCGATCGCCTCGCTCCAGTTTCCGGCCTTCGGCTCGGTGGCCGCCCGCGAGCTGCCCGCCCCGGCCGAGCTGCCCTCATACGTGGCCGTTCCCCAGAGCCGCCACGGGGCGGGCTACCTCGGGGTTCGCTACGCCGCCTTCGCCACCAACGCCACCCCCAAGCCGGGCCGGCCCTTCGCGGTCCGGGGGATGAGCCTCGACGGCAGCCTCTCGCTGGCCCAGGTCGATCGCCGCCATGAGCTGCTCCACGATCTCGACAGCACCTTTCGCGAGGTCGCCTCCGACAGCCAGCTCGTCGAGGGGCTCGATGCCTTCTCGCAGCAGGCCCGCACGATCATCACCTCCCGCGAGGCCCGGCGGGCCTTCGACGTGTCGCGGGAAGACCCCGCCTTCGCCGCTCCCTTCGGCGCGACCGACTTCGGCCAGAGCTGCCTGCTGGCCGCCCGGCTGGTCGAGGCGGGCGTGCGGTTTGTGACGGTCCAGCTGGGGGGCTGGGACACCCACGCCGAAAACTTCCCCCGGCTCAAGAACAAGCTCCTGCCCGCGCTCGACGAGGGGCTGGCGGCGCTGCTGGTCGGGCTCGAGCAGAAGGGGCTGCTCGACTCGACGGCGGTGCTCGTGACCGGTGAGTTCGGCCGGACTCCGAAGATCAACCAGCGGGCCGGCCGCGACCACTACCC
>CAYRNG010000184.1:0-3791 GCA_964425395.1 uncultured Candidatus Kuenenia sp.
GCCCGGCAAGATCCAGTGGGGCAGCGGCTGGTGGTTCCTCGACCAGGAGCGGGGCATGCGGGAGCAGATGAACATGCTCTCCGACATGGGGCTGTTGGCGGGGTTCGTGGGGATGGTGACCGACTCGCGGTCGTTCCTCTCCTACCCGCGGCATGAATACTTCCGCCGGATCCTCTGCGACCTGGTGGGGGGCGATGTCGCCAGCGGGCGGCTGCCCGACCGCCGCGACTGGCTCCAGCGGCTCCCCTGCGGGGGCTGCGGGGGGAACGCCCGCCGGCTCTTGGGCCTGGAGACGGCGGCCGCCTGACGGGCATCCCATGAACCCCTCCCGTCCCGGCCGCTCGCTCTTCCGCCTGCTCGTGCTGCCGGTGGTGGGGCTGGTGTTGGCCGCGGTGCTCGCCAACCTGGCCTTCGCGGCCATCCTGGCGGCCCGGCGGTCGCTGGCCGCCGCTCGAGCCCAGCAGGAGCAGGTGGCCCGGGCGCTCGAGCAGTCGCGGGTGGCCCTCTCGCCGCAGGTGCTTGACACGCTCAAGCTTCTGACCGGCAGCGAGTTCGTGGTCTGGAACCCGCCGGCCGCCCCCGGTCTGGCCACGCTTGATCCCGATTCGCTCGCCCGGCACCCCCCGGCCGAGATCGCCGCGGCCGCCGGAGGCAACATCGTGATCGGCGGCCGGCGGTATCACGTCGGTGCCGCCCAGTCCCGGGGCGTCCGCCCCGAGCGGGTGCTCGTGCTCACGCCGGTCAAGGGCCTCGCGCGGACGACGCTCGAGGCGATCTGGCCCGTCTTGGCGGTGGCGGCGGCCACGCTCGCGGTGCTCGTGCCCCTGGGCCTGGTGGCCACGGCCCGCCTGGCCCGGCGGATCGGGGCGGTCGAGCGGCACGTGGCCACGATCGCGGCCGGCCGGTTCGGGGAGCGGCTGGCCGACACCGCGGCCGCGAGTGCGGCGTCCCCGGACGAGATCGGCCGGCTCGTCGCCGGCGTCAACCACTTGAGCGGGGCGCTGGCCGAACTGCGGACCAACCTCGTGGCCGGCGAGCGGCAGCGGCTCCTGGGCCAGCTCGCCGCCGGCTTCGCCCACGAGCTTCGCAATGCCGTCACCGGCGCTCGCCTCGCGATCGACCTCCACCGCCGCCGCTGCGCCGCCCCGCCCGCCGCCGACGGGAGCCTGGCGGTGGCGACGCGGCAGCTCGATGTCCTCGAGGAGGAGGTCCGTGGCCTCTTGGCCCTGGGCCGGCCCGGCGAGGCGGCCGCCGGACCGGTGGACGTGGCGGCGCTCGTGGCCGAGGTCAAGGATCTGGCCGGCCCCCGCTCGGAGCACGCCGGCGTGCGGCTGGAGGTCGAGATGCCGGCCCCGCTGCCTGAGTACACGGGCCGCCGCGAGGCGCTGCGGGCGGCGCTTTTGAACCTCGTCCTCAACGCGATCGACGCGGTCGATCGCGACGGCCGGGTGCGGATCGTGGCCACGGCCTCCGGCGGCGGGCTCGAACTTGCGGTCGAGGACGACGGCGCGGGGCCCCCGGCCGAGATCCGCGAGTCGCTCGCCGAACCGTTCGTGACCGGCAAGCAGGAGGGGATCGGCCTGGGGCTGGCCGTGGCCCGGGCGGTGGCCGAGGAGCATGGCGGTAGGCTGTCATGGAGCCGCCGGGACGGACTGACCCGGTTCCTGATCGCCCTGCCGCCGCCGGCCGCCGGGTCGCGCCGCGAGGATCGCACCGCATGAGCACCATCCTGATCGTGGACGACGAGCCGGCCATCGGCTGGAGCCTGCGGGAGACGCTCGCCGACCTGGGGCACGAGGTGGCCCTTGCCGCCGACATTCCCGCGGCGCTCGCCGCGGCCCGCGACCAGAGCCCCGACGCGATCCTGCTCGACGTCCGCTTGGGCAGCCGGGACGGGATCGCCGCCCTGCCCGAGATCCGAGCCGTGGCCGGCGGCGTGCCGGTGGTGGTGATGACGGCCTTCGGCGACCTCGACACCGCCGTCCGGGCCGTGCAGGCCGGCGCCTTCGACTACCTCGTCAAGCCCTTCGATCTCGAGCGGATCACGCAGGTCGTGGACCGGGCCCTGGCCGACGGCGGCAGCCGGGCCGAGCCGCCGGCCGAGCCCGGGCCGGCCGCCGAGCTCGTGGGCTCGTCGCCGGCGATGCAGGAGGTCTTCAAGCAGGTCGCGCTCGTGGCGGCGAGCGACCTGCCCGTGCTCGTCACCGGCCCCACCGGCAGCGGCAAGGAGGTGGTGGCCCGAGCGATCCACGCCCACTCCCCGCGGCGGGACAGGCCGCTTGTGACCACGAACTTGGCGGCCCTGGCGGCCGGCGTGATCGAGAGCGAGCTGTTCGGCCACGCGGCCGGGTCGTTCACCGGCGCCGGGGCCGCCCGCCCCGGCCTCTTCGAGCTGGCCGACGGGGGCACGATCTTCTTGGACGAGATCGGTGAGGCGCCCCTGGAAGTGCAGGTGAAGCTGCTGCGGGTGCTCGAAGCCGGTGAATTGGCCCGCGTGGGGGAGGCGGCCGTCCGGCCGGTGAGCGTCCGCGTGATCGCCGCCACCAACCGCGACCTGGCCGAGATGCTCGCGGCCGGCTCGTTCCGCGAGGACCTGTTCCACCGGCTCAAGGTGTTTCCGATCCCGCTGCCCCCGCTCGCCGACCGACCGGCCGACATCGAGCCGCTCGCCCGGCACTTCCTCGCCCGCCACTCAGCCGGCCGGCCGCTGCCGGTGGTATCGCCCGAGTTTCTCGCGGCCCTCCGCGACCGGCCCTGGCCGGGCAACGTCCGCGAGCTCAAGCATGCGATCGAGTATGCGGTCGTCGTGGCCCGCGGCGGCACGCTGCGGCCGGAGCATCTGCCCAGGCCGGAGCCGACCGCGGCGACAAGAGGCCGCGGCGACCTGGCCGCGGCGGCCGCGCGGGTGGGCGGGGCCGTCAAGGAGTGGTCGGCGGCGGCCCGCCGCGAGCTCGCCGCCCTCCCCGAGCCCGACCTCCACCACCGGGCCGTGCAGCTCGTCGAGAGCACGCTCCTGCGGGAAGCGCTCGCCCACACCGGCGGCAACCGCACCGCCGCCGCCAAGCTCCTCGGCCTCGACCGGGCCACGCTTCGCACCAAGCTCCGGGCGCTCGGGATCGACGACTGATTTCACGCCCGGCGGGGCATCCCAGGGGACTGTCCCCGCCTCGGGGACTGTCCCCTTTCCTTTGGGATGCGGCGCAGCTGGCGGTGTCGATGGCGGGAAGGAGCTCATACCCACCGTCCCCGGGCTTGCGCCCGGGGTTTCTCTTGGCTGATCGCGCGACCGCCTCGGTGATCCCAGGATGCCGAAGGACGGTTTCCATCGAGCGAGATGGCACGGGCAACCCCGACCCACGCGAGAGCCGGTGAAAACTTCGCCGGTCAGTGCGGGAAGATTCACCGGCGAGGGGGACCGGCCGCGGGGCTATGCTCGCGGAACTTCGCCCTGGAGCCTGTTCATGACCGCGTCCCGTCGCCCGCCCCGAGGGTTCAGCTTGGTCGAGCTGCTCGTGGTGATCGCGATCATCGCCACCCTCGTCGGCCTGCTCCTACCGGCGTTGCAGGGGGCTCGCGAGGCGGCCCGACGCGTCCAGTGCTCCTCCAACCTCCGCCAGCTGGCCCTGGCCACCCTCGTCTACGAGAGCACCAAGCGGCGGTTCCCTCCCAGCATGCTCCACACGCCGGGCACCACCTTCGCCAACAACAACGGCTCCTGGAGCATCCACGGCCGGATTCTGCCCTTCATCGAGGAGGCGGCCGCCGCGGTGCGGATCGATCTCGAGGTGGCC